>JARRPS010000125.1:0-6289 GCA_037382625.1 Gemmatimonadota bacterium
ATGTCCCTCTCGGATCGGCGCGCCTTCAATCTGCGATCAACTCCGCGCCGTTCGACCGCTCCAACGGCAGCGATCGGACAGTCAGGAAAATAACGGGTACCGCCCGTGCGCGCGAGACCCGGGATCCGCCCGGGAATCGCCCGCGATCCGTCGCGGGCCCCTACTCTCCCGGCGCCCCGTACTCCTCGCGCAGCGAGTCCGTGTCCCAGCCCGCGTCCCGGTCCTCCGCCGGGCCCTCGACCTCGGACAGCAGCAGCTCCTCCAGCGCCTGGATCCGCTCGCGGGCGGCGGAGAAGTAGGCCTTCCGGTCGTCGCGCATCTTGCCGAGCTCCCGCACCGACGCCTCGTCGTGCTTCCGGAAGGTGCGGGCCGCGCGGTGCGCCTGGTGCCCCCGCCGGCCCAGCAACCGCAGCGCGTCCACGCCCGTGCGCAGCGAGGTGTCGAGCGTCTCCCGGTACACGTGCTCCACGCCCATGTCCAGCAGCTCGTAGGCCTCCGGGCGGCCCGCCGCCCGGGCGAGGATTGTCAGGTTCGGGAAGTGCTTCTGCGCCGTCTCGACGATCCGCACGATCCGCTCGTGGTCCTCCGTGGCGATGACCAGGAGCCGGGCCTTCCCGGCCCCGGCGGCCTCAAGCAGGTCGTGGCGCGAAGCATCGCCGTAGAACACCGGGAGCCCGAGCTTGCGCAGCACCTCAACCCGGTCCGAGTCGAATTCGAGCACCGTCGGCCGGATCCCGTTAGCCCGCAGCAGGCGACCCACGATGCTGCCGAATCTCCCGAACCCGGCGATGATCACTTCGCCTTCCTCGTGCATCGAGTCCGGCTCCCGCTCCACGCTCTCGCGTGTGCCGAAGCGGGGCTGAATCAGCTTCTCGTTGATCATCATCAGCACCGGCGTCAGCGCCATGGTCACCGCGACAGCGGCGATCAGCGGCGCGGTCACCTCCTCCGAAATCACGCCGTTCTGCGTCGCGTAGGAGAACAGCACGAAGGCGAACTCGCCGCCCTGCGCCAGCGAGAAGGCGAACAGAAAGTTCTGGTCGAGTCCCATCCCGAAAGTTCGACCCAGCACCAGCAGCACGACGAACTTGATCGCCATCAGCCCCGCCACGAGCCCGAGAATCAGCCCGGGCGAGCGCGCGATCAGGTCGAAGTCGATCGACGCCCCCACGGCGATGAAGAAGACGGCGAGCAGAAGACCCTTGAACGGATCGATCTCGCTCTCCAGCTCGTGGCGGTACTCGCTGTTCGCCAGCACCACGCCCGCGAGAAAGGTCCCGAGCGCCGGGCTCAGCCCCACCTGGCTCATCAGCAGCGCGATCCCGATGATGAGCAGCAATGCCGTGGCCGTGAACAGCTCGCGCAGCCGGGTGCCGGCGATGACACGGAACACGGGCCGAAGCAGGTAGCGACCGGCGATCACGATCGCCGCCACCGCCGCGAGCACGACCAGCGTCTGCTCCCACGCCGGCAGTCCCTCTACCCAGGTCGTCGCATGCGATGCCTCCTCCCCGCCGTGACCGTCGGCCACGCCGCCGCCCGACGCCGCTCCGACCGCCAGCAGCGGCATCAGCGCCAGCATCGGGATCACGGCGATGTCCTGGAAGAGCAGCACCGCGAAGGCGCCCTGCCCGCCATCCGTGCCGATCAGGTTCTTCTCGTTGAGGGTCTGAAGGACGATCGCCGTCGAAGAGAGCGCCAGCGTCATCCCGACCGCGACCGCGGTCTGCCAGGGAAGCCCGGCAATCACGCCGACCCCGGCGAGCAGCACGGTCGTGATGCCGACCTGGAGCCCCCCGAGCCCGAGAATCGGCTTTCGCATCGCCCACAGCAGCGTCGGCCTAAGCTCGAGCCCGATCAGGAAGAGCATCATCACCACGCCGAACTCGGCGAAGTGCATGACGTCCTTCCCCTCCTCCCCGATCAGGCCGAGCGCGAAGGGCCCGATCACCATGCCGGCGATCAGGTAGCCGAGTACGGAGCCGAGGCCGAAGCGCTTGGCGATCGGCACGGCCACCACGGCGGCGGCGAGGTAGACGAAGGCCTGCCAGAAGAACCCTTCGGCGTGCATGCGCTTTCCTCAGCCCCGCAGCAGGGCGTCGAAGTCCGCGTTCAACCGGGTGACGCCCGCGGCTCGCTCGACGTCCACCCGGTCGTCGCGCAGCGCCTCCAGCGTCCGACGCCACTCCGAGGCGTGCCGCTCGGCCTGCTCGCGCGTCATCCCGAGCGTGCCGTGCACCACGAAGGGGGCCAGGTACCGCATTCCGCAGAGCCGGGCCGTCTGCTCCAGTGGTACCAGCAGTTCCCGCATCGTGAAGCGGTTGTGCCCGTCGCGGGCGTAGGCGACCTCGCGTCCGCCGGTCGTGATCGCGTTCAACATCCGCTTCCCGCGCAGGGCGGTGCCGGAGCTGCCGTAGGCCCAGCCGTGCTCGAGCACCAGGTCCTGCCACTCCTTGAGAATCGCGGGCGTACTGTACCAGAAGAACGGGTGCTGCAGCACGATCACGTCGTGTCCGAGAAGCAGCGCCTGCTCCCGGGAGACGTCGATGTCGAGCTCGGGGTACTCCTCGTAGAGGTCGTGGAGCGTGACGCCGGGCAGGTCACGGATGCCTTCGACGAGGATGCGATTCACCCGGGACTTCTCCTGCGCGGGGTGCGCGAACAGCACGAGCACGCGGTTCCGGGATGCGGCAGTCTCTGATGCGATCACGGCAAGCTCGGATGGACTGAGATCGTGTGGACCGGACGGTCGTCTTCTCCGTCCGAGCGTACTCCCGGCTGCCCGCGAAGATCCCGCCGTGCCCCGCCCCTCCCGGCCGGAGGCCGCGCCCCTTTCCATCCCGCGGTGATTCCGGTTCTTTCAGGTATGTTCGAAGGGTACTTCTTCCGCCGGGCTCCGCTTCTGGCCGTGGCCTTCCTCACGCTCGGGCTCGGAGCCGTTCGTGCGGGCAGCGCTCAGGAAGCCACGGAATCGAGATCGGGCTCCGAGCGGATCCGCCTCGACGTCGAGATCGTGGGACTGGAAGACGAGCTGCTCGAGAACGTCGAGGCCCTCGTCGGAATCGTGCGCGAGTCCGGCTCCAGAGATGTGCGACCCGGTCACATCTATCGCCTGCACGAGAAGGCGCCCGAGCAGATCGCGACGGCGCTGCAGCCGTTCGGATTCTATTCTCCGACCATCGAGCCGTATCTCGACAGTGAGAGCTCGCCCTGGCGCGCGCGCTACGTGGTCGATGCGGGCCCACCGACCATCGTGACCGAGCTGGACGTCCGGATCGACGGAGAGGCGGACGAGGACAGCGTGTTCCGGCAGACGATCGCCTCCCTGCCCGTCTCCGAGGGCGACACGCTGAACCACGCGGCCTACGAGCTGGCGAAACAGACCCTGGCCCTTCTGGCGGCGGATCGGGGATACCTGGACGCCGCGTGGGACTCCAGTCTCGTCCGCGTGGACCGGCGCGCGAGCTCCGCCGAAGTGGTGCTCCACATGACCTCGGGACCCCGCTTCTACTTCGGTCCGGTCTCGATCGACGACGACTGGATCGACGAGGACATCCTCGAGCCGTACGTGCTGTTCGAGCAGGGCGAACCGTACAGCTCGGCCGAACTGCGTGAGCTTCAATCCGGACTCGCGGGCACGACCTACTTCGCGAACGTCGAGATCGTTCCGCGGCGCGACCTGGTGGAGGAGAATCTCCAGGTCCCGATCGAGATTCACGTGCTCCCCCGGAAAACGCAGCGCTGGGAGGCGGGCGTCGGTTACGGAACCGACACCGGCCCCCGGATCCGGCTGGCATCGGAGTTCCGGAGACTCAACAGCCGGGGCCACTATGCAGATCTCGACGCGCGCATATCGACCACCGAGCAGAGCCTCACGGGCCGCTACAATATTCCCGTCGGGCTCCCGGATCCCGCCCTGTGGACGATCACGGGGAGATACGGACGCATCGAGTGGGTCACCAGCGAGACGCTCCAGGGGATCGCGGGCCTGAGCTACGGCCACCTTCGCGGCTCCATCCGCGAGATCTTCTCGCTGCGCTACCAGCACGACGATTTTTCCGTCGCCGCTGATTCGGGCGTCTCGAACCTCACCCAGCCGACCGCGTCGTGGACGTGGTCGAAGGCGGACAACCGGCTGTACGCCACCCGCGGGCTCGGGGGAACCCTGGAGTTGAGGGGTGCCGTCGAGGGCATCGCCTCTTCGGCGACCTTCTACCGGGCGTATCTGACGTCCAAGGCGATCCTTCCCCTCGGGCCGAAGATGCGGGGCATCACGCGAGCCGAAGTCGGCTGGCTCGGCACCGGGCATTTCCGCCAGTTGCCGCCTTCGATCCGCTTCTTCGCCGGCGGCGATCGCAGCATCCGTGGCTTCGATTTTCAGTCGCTGGGACCGCTGAACGAGGACGGCCAGGTCACGGGAGGAAACAGCCTGCTCGTGGGCAGCGCCGAGCTCGAGTATCGAATCCTCGAGAAGTGGTCGGCAGCGGTCTTCCTGGACGCCGGAAACGCCCTGAACGACTTCGGCGGTGAGATTCGCTTCGGCACGGGAGTCGGCGCTCGCTGGATCTCGCCCGTAGGCCTGATCCGCATCGACTTCGGATACGGGCTCGACAAGCCCGAAGGCGAGCGGCCTCTCCGCCTCCACCTCTCGATCGGGCCCGACTTCTGATGGGCCGCTGGCTGCGCTGGAACGGGATCGGGCTGCTCGCGCTCATGCTCATACTGGTCGGCATCGGGGCGTACCTGGTCGGCACCACGCCGGGCGGCCGCACCGTCCTCTCGCTGGCCGAGGGCTTTCTGCCGGACAGCGTCACCGTCGGGGTGGAGCGCTTCGAGGGCCGGTTGATCGGCCGGTTTTCGCTCGAAGGAGTCCGGCTCACGCATCCCGCCGTCGACGCGACCGTGGAGCGGATCGAGCTCGACTGGCGCGGGCTCGGGATTCTCCGAAGGCAGGCGCACGTGCGGTCCCTCGTCGTCGACGGCGCCGAGATCCGGCTCACGGGAGCCGACTCGGGGGCGGACTCTCTCGACACCGAGCCCGAACCGGACTCCGGCACCGGTCCGCCGCTCGCGAACCTGCCCGTGGCCCTGAGCTTCGATTCCGTCATCGTACGGGACGCGCGGGTCACGACCGCCGATTCGATGCGGGTTACCGGCATCGATCTTCGGGTCACGGGCCCCGGAAGAGATGGGCCCGCCGCCCTCGGGCGCGCGACCTCCACCGCCGGCACCCCCGAGGCCTACCGGCTCGACGCCGCGGCCCGCCTGGAAGCCCCCGAGCTCGCCGACGCCGACCTCGCGCTGTCGGGCGCGGGCTCGAACGTCGAATTCCAGCTCGACAGCGTCGGAGTCCGGGCGCTCGAGGGACACGCCCGCGCCTCGGGCGACCTGACCTGGTGGCCGGCGATCTCCTGGGAGCTCGAACTCGAGGCCGACTCTCTCGCTCCCGCCCCGCTGCTGCCGGAGCCCGAACAGTGGCCCGGCCGGATCTCGCTGCGGGGCGAGAGTGCCGGCAGCATCGACGAATCCGGTGCGCTCGAGCTGACCGCCGCGATCGACACGATCTACGGCGAGCTCCGGGGCGAAACCCTGAGCGGGCGGTTCGAGGCCCGGGTCGCCGATCCCGAGATCGAGCTTTCCGCCGCCCGGATCGCCTGGGGCCCCGCGAGGGTCGAGGCTTCCGGGGACGCCGGTGAGACGCTCGATCTCGCCTTCGATGCCGAGGTCCCGGATCTCGGGCTGTTGCTGCCCGGCGCCGCCGGTTCCCTGACCGCCAGTGGCCGGGCTTCGGGCCCCCGGGATCTGCCCCGCATCTCGGCGACCGTCCAGGCCGACGGTATCGTCACGGACGCCGCCTCGGCGACCTCCGTCAGCGGTGAGGTGGACGTGGACCTCGCCGGTCCGCTGCAGGCGGACCTGTTCGCGCTCGGGGTGGGCGTAGCCGGACGGGACCTCGACTCCGTTCGCCTCGGGCTCACCGGCCGCCGTGCCGACCACGCGCTCCGACTCTCGGCCTCGGGGCCACGGGCCGACCTGGAACTGGTGGCGACCGGGAGCCTCGACGACGACGGACACTGGGCGGGATCACTCGACACCCTTTCGTTCCGGGCGGATACGATCGGAAGCTGGGCACTGGAAGCGCCGGCCGCTGTCATCGCGGGCCCCGGCGTCGAGTTCGAGGAGCTGTGCCTGCGCTCCGTTCCGGCCCGGGTCTGCGCCGCGGGGGCCAGCGACGAGGCGGGGCTGCGGCTCGATGCCACGATCGATTCACTCCGGCTGGAGCGCTTCG
>JARRPS010000126.1:0-6120 GCA_037382625.1 Gemmatimonadota bacterium
CGATCGGACTCGCCACGGGCGGAATCGGAGGCGCGCTCAGCGGCGCCGCGCTCGGCACGGCGGTCGGCGGGGTCGGAGGCAGGATCATCGGATCGGCGGAACCGTCGGCGGAAGAGTCAACGGGAGAATTCAAGCGGGAGGGTGAAAATGCGTAGAGGTCTACTTGTGTCGCTGGTTTCGCTTTTTCTGGCGGCGAGCGCCGGCTCCCTCCATGCACAGGCATCGTCGGAGGCCGCGCCCGATCTGCAGGACTCGATCCTGCTTCCCGGCGAGATGCCGGAGAACGCGGACTGGGACATCGCCGATGCCCTGCCGCTGACCTGCCTCCAGTTGTGGGAGGCCTATGGCGAAAACAACCAGGATGTCGTCGAAATCGTCACCACGATGGCGGGCATGTCGGTGATCAACCGTGAGCTCGAATTCCCACAGACGGAGGAAGCGGGCCGGATGCTCGGCGAGGGGATCCTGAAAGGCTGCACGCAGGACCGGAACGATCTGATGTACGCGATCGTGGACCGGAATGTCCGCAAAGTCGTCGCGGAGCACGCGAACCGGTAGCCCCGCCGGTCAGGGTCCTTTCGTACAGTCCACAGCACAAGCCCTAGCGCCCTCGGCCCGACCCGGGTCGGGGGTGCGCCTCAAGGCACCGTCTCAGGAACTACCGCCTTATGGAAACTACCGTCCCCGAGCAGGAGGTCCTCTCAGACCGCGTGGTAATGCTTCTTGCTCAGATCCACGCCGAAGCGACTCTCCATCCGCATCATCAGCCGGTGTTTCACGTCCCTTCGAGTCGGCCTGTAGTCGGGGTTGAGGGATAGTTCCTGTTCCGCTTCGTTCGCCAGCCAATCCTGAATGATTGCCGGGTGTGTTCCGTCGAATGTCCGAACGAAGTCCGCGCACACATTGCCGTAGGTCTCGATTCCTTCGTCGGTACGCGACCAGTATTGGGCCACATGTCGGATCTTATCGCGCATCTTCGCCACGCTGCGCACATGCCCGTAGTGGTAAATGGTGGCGTCCAGCTCTCGAGCACGCGGGTATCTCCCGCGCTTACCCCGTCGGCCCGGGTCGAGGATCACGAAGTACAAGCCGTCCGGCGCGATGCTTCGAATTGTGTTACGCACGATCCTCGGCTCCCTCCGATACCATCCCGGACTCGCCATGTAATGGTGCGGAGATCCGTAGAAATGCAGGTAACGAAACGCGAAGGCCTCGATCCGAGAATCGTGAAGATGAGTTTCCATCGCCGTGCGAATCGCCGGCAGGTCCTGTTCGTGCACTACTTCATCGCCCTCGAGGTAGAAGGCCCAGTCGCCTTTGCAGCAGAATTGAGCGACCATCTTCTGCTGACCATAGACGTAACCCTTGAAGCGCATCGCCTCGTTCCATTGCGTCGGAATGATCCGAACCTTCGTCGAGTCGAGCTCGGCGAGCCGCTCCCGAGTCCCATCCTCCGAGTCACCCAATGCGACGATGAACTCATCGCAGATCGGCAATACGGACTGAATGCTCTCGACGAACGGATATCCCAAGCGAACTCCGTTCCGGATGAAGGTGAAACCGCTTACAATCATCGCATCGATCCATTTGTCAGGTGACTCGACAGCCCCTCGGCGCAGAAGATGGGACCCGAGCGACTAGCAGCGAGCCTGCGGGCATTCTCCAACTCGCGAGTTCGATCTGCCTCGGGGTGCCACAGGTGAAAGACGGTGGTGGCGAAGGTCGCCTCACACCGGCGCACGCCGTCACGCAGCAGTCGGATGGCGAGGTCCGCGTCCTCGTGTCCCCATCCGCGAAATGTCTCGTCGAAGCCGTTCACCGCATGGAAATCCGACCGGTGGATTCCGAGGTTGCTGGTCTTCACGCCGCGCCAATCCTTCCTCCTGAGCCTGCGAACCGGTCCCAATGGAAGTTGGAGTAACGGCAGAATTCTCCCGATGGAGCCTTCCACTCTCAGGCGCGGCCACGAAACGGGATTCATCAGTTCATCGATCTGACCAGTGCCGATCAGATTCTCTGTGTAAGCGCGGCCCAACAGAACGCGATTTCCTCGCTGCATACGTCTCGGGCGAGAAAGGCGCATGTGGCGTTCAACGAAATCCTCGCGCGGAAGGCAGTCTCCGTCGATGAAGACCAGGTACGTTCCCCGCGCCGCGGCGACCGCCAGGTTTCGGCAACGCGCTGCCCGAAACCCTTCATCTGTCTGCCAGATGTGACGCAAGTCGAAGCGGTGTGGCCGAAAGCCATCGATCAGCTTCCGGGTCGGCGCTCCCGAACCGTCGTCGGCGACGACCACCTCGAAGCCTCGAACGGACTGCCGATCGAGCGCACTCAGCACCAGATAAAGTGCCTCGGGCCAATCGTATGTTGTTACGATCACCGAGACATCTTCCGCGCCGATCGCGGGCGTCCGCCGGCGAGCTCGCTTCACCAAGGACGCCGACTCACCCGAACGGACGGTGGCGGTCGACAGCGCAGCGATCTCGCCTCGGCTTCTGTGTAGAGGAAGCCTTCCTTCTGTATACGCTCATACATGGCCAGGTAATCCGTGGCACAGGTCCGGATATCAGCAGCCGACGCCCGACAGGCGCGCGCCATTCCGGCGATTCGCTCGGGCGGATCGTGCTTGAGTGCGAGCAGCGTCTGTTTTGCCTGAGCATAGCTCGAGACGATGAAACCGTTGTTGCCGTGGGAAACGTACTCGGGCAACGCCCCGTTGGGAGAAGCCAGGACTGGAGTTCCACACGCAAGCGCCTCGTGGGGTGCAAGCGCGAAGGGTTCGTGCCAGTTGACAAGGTAGAAGAGGATACGGCTGCGCTGAAGCAAGGCCAGCTTCTCCATGCCGTCCACCGTGCCGAATTGTCGAATCAGGTCTGGCCGCTGTCGATATCTCCACAGCCAGGTGCCCCAGACCTTGCGCGACTCACGGAGCTTGCCGCCCGTGAGCGCCAGGGGCATGCGGCAGTCCAGTGCCAGGTCGATGGCGGTGCGGGCGTTCTTCACGCCCCAGTTCAGCTTCGCCAGATACAGGAGATTCCAGTCCTTATCGACGGAAAGAGGGTATTCGTCGAGTGGAACGCCGTTACGGACGAAGTACTCTGCGCCGTGGTTTTGCGCGTGCGAGCGACTCAGGAAGACAGTGTTGCGCGCGTAGTCGCTTCGCGTCTTATCGTTTCCATGCTCCGTGACGAGGTACGGGATATCCGAGTCAAATCCATCCACGATGCCGTCGTGAAAGTGGAGCATGTCGACATCCGCTGACGACAGCATCCGCGGGTCTTGCCGGAAGAGTTCGAAGTCTATGAACCTCACCTCATCGAATTCGTTGCGGGCGGGGCTCCGAGCCCGGGCGATGAGCGTCAGCTCATGGCCGCGTTCCAAGAACTCGCGGGCCAGCCAGTAAACCACCCGCTCGACCCCGCCATAGCCGGAAGGCGGCACGCTGCCATCGAACGCCAGGGCGATCCTCATTCGGCGACGTCCCACGCGCCGTCGGTCGACGTTTCCTTCCGGTGTTGGATCACCATGAAGCACCTTCTGAGAGCGCCTCCTCGTTCATGAGCCTGGCGATCCGTCGGGCGACTGCTGTTCGATCCACTGCTCCGCCGCGTCTATCGCTTCTCCCAGGGACTCCCCGTAATCCGTGGTTGCCGGATACACGTTATCCCGCCCGATCGACTCGATGACGCCAGTCCTTTCCAGCTGATCGAGCACGTCGTCGCTCACGCCGGCCAGGGACAGCCGAGAGTTGCGGGCCCGCAACCGATCCGCATAGCGGCGCACCACGCCGAGGAAGGTGCTGCCGACCTCGTCCCGGTCCCTCAGGCGAAGGACAACCACCGCCCGGTCCGTGTCGCCGACGTCGGGCAACTCCTCTTCGAGCTCGACCGCCCCCGCGAAGAAAAGACCTCCGATCGGCTGCAGCGCGAGCACTTCTCCCGCCGGCACCGTCTCCGGCACCGGGGCCTCTCGGTAGCCGCCGTCTTCGAGCCGCAGGATGCGCTCGAGTCTTACACGTTCCGCCGCCCGCAGCGCGTACAGGACCATGTGAAGCCCGACCCCGAGCAGGATCGCGTATTGAAGCGGCAGGATCATGGTGGCGGCGAAGGTGACGAGCATCATGACGCGTGGGATCCACGCGGTTTCCCAGACCATGCGAATACGATCGGGCTTGAACATCTCGATGCCGACCATCACGAGCAGACCGGCGAGCCCCGCCATTGGCAGCAGCTCGATGAACCGGGCCGCGAACAGCATGATCAGCAGTCCGAACAGCCCGGTGAAGACGTTGGCCCATCGGGAGGTGCCGCCGCAGCTTCGGATCAGCGTCGTCCCGGAGAGCGAGCCACCGACCGGAAGCCCGCCCACGAAACCCGTGGCGACGTTGGCGGCTCCCTGGCCGAGAAAGTCGCCCGACGCATCCGGGTAACGACCATCCGGGTTCGGGACGCTCTGGCTGACCCCGACCGCCTGCACGAGGCCTATGATCGAGATGGCCAGTGCCGGGATGATCATCCCGGCGATGAGAGACATGTCAGGCAAGTGCACGTCGGGAATCGATCTCGGGATCACGGTCGTATCGCCGACCAGGGCGACAGACTCCAGTCCCAGGATCGGCACCAGCAAGGCGCCGAGCGCGAGCCCAATGGGATAGGAGTAGCGTGCGAGCGCCTTCCACCGTCCGACCAGCCAGATCCCGGCGATCGTGACCAGTCCCACCATCAGGGTCGCCAGGTCGATCTGCCCGGCGTGCGACACGGTGTCGAGCACGCGCACGATGCGGTTCGAAGCGGTGCTCGGGAACGCCGTGATGTCACCGACCTGCCCGAGGATCGTCAGCAGCGCGATGCCGGTCAGAAAACCGGTCATCACCGAGTTCGAGATCAGTCTAGTGAGGAATCCCAGACGGAAGATCCCGAAGCCGAGCTGGAACAGGCCGACCATCAGGGTCAGGACCACCAGATAGGGCAGATGCTGCTCCGGGCCGATCCCCTGTAGCGCATCGCTCGTCGCCAGCGCGATCGCGCTGGTCGAGTCGACGTTCATGATCACCGAACTCGTGAACAGGGCAGCGGTCGTGGTACCCGCGATCAGCGAGTAGAGGCCGTACACCGGATTCACTCCGGCCAGGACGCCGTTGGCCAGGGCGCCCGGCACGCTCACCACCGCCATCACCAGGCCGGAGACGGCGTCGCCGACGAAGGTTCGGCCCGGGACCTTCAGCTGCTTCAGGTTCGCGATCAAGAACGCCGGCTCAGCGTCGTCGTGAACAACGGAGCACTCTCCACACTAGCCGATCGGCTCGAAGTGCGCCGTAAAGTGCCGCAGGAAGGGCGGCTCGTAGGTGATCCGGTAGCCGCCCATCACCTCACGCCGGTCGTACACGTTGAGGATCGCCTCGACGACGTAGTCCACGTGGCTCTGCGTGTAGACTCGCCGCGGGATCGCAAGGCGCACCAGCTCGGAGCGCGCCGGGATCGACTCTCCCGTCTTCGGGTCCTTCGCCCCGAACATCACGCTACCGATCTCCACCCCCCGGATCCCGGCCTCGCGGTAGAGCTCCACCGTGAGCGAGATGCCGGGAAACTCGAGCGGAGGCACGTGCGGAAGCATAGCCGCCGCGTCGATGTAGATCGCATGGCCGCCGGGCGGCTGAACGATCGGAACGCCGTGCTCGGAGATGTGGTTGCCGAGGTAGGCCGTCGAGGCGATTCGGTAGCGCTGGTAGTCCGGGTCGAGCGCCTCGTAGAGGCCGATTGCCACGGCCTCGAGATCCCGCCCCGCGAGCCCGCCGTACGTCGGGAATCCCTCGGTGAGAATCAGCAGGTCCTTCTCCTGAGCGGCCAAGGCGTCGTCGTTCGTGGCCAGGAAACCGCCGATGTTCGCCATGCCGTCCTTCTTGGCCGACATCGTCGCGCCGTCGGCGAACGAGAACATCTCACGCGCGATCTCGAGCAGCGGGGTCTCCGAGTAGCCCTCCTCGCGCTGCTGGATGAAGAAGGCGTTCTCGGCGAACCGGCAGGCGTCGAGGTAAAGCGGCACCTCGTGCTTCCGGCACACCTCGGCGACGGCCCGGATGTTCGCCATCGACACCGGCTGCCCGCCGCCCGAGTTGTTGGT
>JARRPS010000127.1:0-11852 GCA_037382625.1 Gemmatimonadota bacterium
TTGATCTTCTCTTCGCTGATCACCTGGTCGAGGAAAGCGAGGTGATCGCGGAAGAAGAGAACGCTGTCGCGGTCCGCGATCGGCGCGCCCTTCCCGGCGAACTCCTCCCAGAAGGTGGAGGCCATCGGTGTGACGTACTCGTGGCTGAAGCGCAGATCGCAGCGGACGAAACCTTCGTCGCCGGGCTTCACGGCGGGAACGCCGACCTGGTCCGTAGCCAGATCCACGGCCCAGTGGCGGGCGAGGATCTTCTCCGCAATGGTCATCGGACGATCTGCGTCGGTGATGACGGCCGGCACCTGAACGATTCCCTTCAGCCGCGCGACCGCGTAGTCGAGCAGACCCCCGTACTCGATGATGTCTCGCTGTATCTGGCCGGCCTCTCCGATGAAGGTCTCGAGCGGAATCTCCTCGCCGCCGCGGATCCGGTCGATCACCGAAAAATCGGTCGTCGTCAGAATCCCCAGGTTCTCGCAGTTCTCCCGGTAGATTCGCTCGATGTTCTCTGCGATCACGATACGGATTCCCGCCGCCCGCTCGGCGTAGGGAGAGGCCTCCCGGCTGGAGCCCTTGCCGCGTCGCTTCCCGGAGACCGCCGCCACGAATCCGCCTCCGATCACATCACCCTTCCCGATCGGCTGCTCGCCCCTGCAGCGCAGGCCGACGTAGGGATACTGACCGAGGGTCTCGTCGTAGTAATAGCAGACCCAGGCCGGGGTAATCTCGTCGGTGGAGATGTTGTCGCGAAGGGGTATGGACGGATCCCACTCCAGGTCCTCGCCCGCGAGTTGACGGCGGATCAACTCCGGGTCTTCGGTCAGGAAGAGGATCCGGCCGGACAGGCGGACCGTCGATGGCCGCTTCGATACCTCGCGGGCGAGCAATGTGTCGAGCATAGGGCGTCCCTGTTTACGGAAGATCCCGGGCTCGCCCGGGATGCGGCCCGGCAGCACCGTCCGCGCGCGACGGATCCACCGGAAGGCCGCCCAATCTATGACCGCGTGGGACCGCCTGCGAGTCGATCTCGCGCCCGATCCTCGCCGGCGACTATCTTCGACCGATCGATTCCGCCACTTACAGGGGGGCACGAGTGAATCCCATCAATCGGCCTGAGGTCGGGCGGAGAGAGTCCGCGGCGCTTCCCGTGATGCTCTACCGGAATCCCGCTCGCGAGGTCTGGCAGGTCGAAGGTGAACGCGCGATCGATGCCTTGAACGGGCTGTTCACGAACGATCTCAGCGGCCCGGAGTCCGGGGTCGTGATTCCCTGTCTGGCGCTCACGCCCAGGGGACGCCCCCTGGCCGACCTGCGAGTCTGGAAGAGGAGCCCGGAGTCCGGCCCGGTGATTCTGGATCTGTCGGCCGCAGGTTCGGAGACGCTCAGGGAGCACCTCGGCCGCTATCTTCCGCCACGTTTCGCGCGGATCGTAGCCCTCGAGAACGCCCGGCTCATGAGCCTATGGGGTCCGCGAGCATCATCGGTCCTGGCCCAAGTGCTGGGCGGAGCTTTCGAGCCGGCACCGGCCGACCGCTTTTCGGAGGCCGAATACCACTCGGGGCCTGTCCTCGTCGCCGGCCGCCCGGAGGCGGAAGGCGGTGGCTGGGAGCTCCTCGTCCCGCACGGAGACGATCGCCTGGCGTCGGCTCTCCTTACGGCGGTGAAGGCTGCAGGCGGACACTCGGTCTCCGACGCAACCTGGGAGAGGCTTCGGATCGAGCGAGGCATTCCTCGCTACGGCGTCGACTACGGCCTCCAGAATCTCCCCCAGGAGACGGGACTCACGGCGCGGACGGTCAGCTTCGAAAAGGGTTGCTATACCGGTCAGGAGGTGGTGGCCCGCATTCACTACCGGGGCCACGTGAACCAGCGACTGGCAGGGCTTTCGCGGGACGGGGGAGACTCGATTCCGGTCGGCACCGAATTGTTCGATGGCGATCGGCGGGTAGGCGACGTCTCGAGCGCGACCGACTCTCCCGAATTCGGCGCGATCGCCCTCGGCATGGTGCGACGAGAGGTGGAAACGGGCACGAAGCTGTCGACGTCGCCCGGGGCACAGAGGACGATCGAGGTTCGATCGCTTCCCTTTACGGCGTCGTAAAGCGACGGCTTCCCGATTGTCATTTCTTGGCAGACCCCATAGTTTCGCGCTTCGTTCGACAGTCAGTCCCACGAACACGGCCCGGTCCCGGCCGCGTGCATTCGAGAGGTCGTGAACCTGAGCTCGCTCGGTCGTGACGACATGCGCGCCCTCTACCGCTTTCTCGTCCTGACCCGGATGCTCGAGGAGCGGTTGGAGATCCTGTTCAAGCAAGGTCACGTCGTCGGCGGCCTGTACCGGTCCCTCGGTCAGGAAGCGACGGCCGTCGGCAGTGCCTACGCGTTGCGCGAAGGAGACTGGCTCGCCCCCTCCATTCGCGATGCAGGCGCTCTCTACGTGCGAGGCCTTCCGCCGATCGCGATGTTGCGTCAATACACCGCGCGGGAAGCCTCTCCCTGCGCGGGCAAGGACAACACTACGCACTTCACGATTCCCGAACTGGGGCTTCTCGGGCCGATCAGTCCGCTGGGAACCCAGCTGTGCGTGCTCAACGGAGTGGCTCTCACCTTCCGACAGCGCGGCGAGTCACGAGTCTGCATGACCTATCAGGGAGAAGGCGCGTCACGGACGGGAGCCTCTCACGAGGGGTTCGCCATGGCAGCGGCCCAGGAGCTCCCCATCGTGGTCATTCTCGAGCACAATCGCTGGTCGTTCGGCACGCCCAGCTACCGGGCGGCCACCGTCGAGGACTGGGCGGACACCGCCGGCGCCTACGGGCTTCCGGTACGATCGGTGGACGGAAACGATCTGCTCGACGTCTACGAGGCCGCCCGGGAGGCCGTCGACCGCGCCCGTTCGGGCGGGGGGCCGAGCGTGATCGTCGCCGAGACCTACCGGATGCTGGGCCACGCACAGCACGATTCACAGAAGTACATTCCACCCGAGGAGCTGGAGGAATGGAGAGGGAGGGACCCCATCCGCCGGTTCGAGAGAGTGCTGCTGGATGACGGTTGGCTTTCGGAAGCCGGGCTTGCGGAGATCCGCGACGAGGTGGACCGGGACCTCACGCAGGCCGTGGACGCCGTGCTTTCCGAGCCGCATCCGCCGGCCGAGTCGAGCCGAACGCGCGTCTACGCCGACCCGGCGCTCGATCCGGCGGAACCCTGGACGCGCACCCTGGCCATCGAATCCGAGGCGCGATGAGCGAGACGACCTATCTGGAGGCGATCCGGGACGCGATGCGCGAGGAGATGCACCGGGACGAGTCGGTGTTCATCCTCGGAGAAGACGTCGGCCTCTACGGCGGTGCATTCAAGATCACCGAAGGTTTCCTGGAGGAATTCGGGTCGGACCGGGTGATCGACACGCCGATCAGCGAAGCCGCCATCGTGGGTGCGGCGATCGGGGCGGCGCACATGGGCATGCGACCGATCGCTGAAATGCAGTTCATCGACTTCATCGCGCCGGCGTTCGACATGATCGTCAACTTCGCCGCGAAGTCCCGCTATCGGACGGGAATCGGTGCCGGGATCGTGATCCGCGGACCCTGCGGAGGCGGAGCCCGGTCGGGTCCCTTTCACTCGCAGAACGTCGAGTCGTTCTTCGCGAACGTTCCGGGCCTCAAGATGGTCGCACCCGCCACCGCCCGGGATGCCAAGGGACTGCTGACCGCCGCGATCCGCGATCCGGATCCCGTGCTCTACTTCGAGCACAAGTTTCTCTACCGGCGAGTCAAGGAATCGATCGGACCCGGCGAGGAGATCGTGGTGCC
The DNA here is from genome assembly GCA_037382625.1 of Gemmatimonadota bacterium. Taxonomy (GTDB): domain Bacteria; phylum Gemmatimonadota; class Gemmatimonadetes; order Palauibacterales; family Palauibacteraceae; genus Carthagonibacter. Next base: position 3,810 of record JARRPS010000127.1, read on the forward strand.
CCTCGGAAAGGCCCGGATTCACCGGCCGGGAACGGACCTCACGATCGTTTCCTACGGGGCGATGGTCTGGAAGGCGGCGGAAGCGGCCGATCGTGTCTCGTCGGAGGACGGATCCGAAATCGAGATCATCGATCTCCGCTCGATTCGGCCGCTCGACATCGATTCGATCGTCGACAGCGTTCGCCGCACCGGCCGGCTGCTGATCGTGCACGAGGCTCCGAAGTTCGGCGGATTCGCGGGCGAGATCACGGCTCAGGTCTGCGAGGAGGCGTTCGAGTGGTTGGACGCGCCGATTCGGCGGGTAACTGCCATGGACACGCCGGTGCCCTACGCGCCGACACTGGAGGATCAATATCTCCCGCAGACGGAAGACATCGTCGCAGCCGCGAGATGGTTGCTCGCATACTGACCAGAAGGGAAGAGTGAGATGGCAAAGGTCGACGTGATCATGCCCCAGATGGGCGAGTCCATCGCAGAGGGCACCCTTACGAAATGGCTCAAGCAGGTCGGCGAGAGCGTCGAGCGCGACGAGGACCTCTTCGAGATCTCGACGGACAAGGTGGATGCGGACATTCCCTCGCCGTCGAGCGGCACCCTGGTGGAGGTGCTGGTCGAGGAAGGCGCCACCGTCGAGGTCAACACGGTGGTGGCGAGAATCGAGACCGAAGCGGGGGCGGCTGCCGGGGCGAGCCCCACAGAGGCTGAGCCCGCCGGTTCGGCCGATGAAGCTCCGGGGGAGACCGCCGAGACCCCGGCGCCACAACCCAACGCCGGGCCTGCACCCGTTCCCGCAGCCTCCGGGACCGGTGGCGCAGACGCCGGGGATCGCGAATCCGCTCCAGCGGCCGAGCCCGGCTCGAAGGAGGAGAGACTTCGCACCCGCAGCACGCCGCTCGTTCGCAAGATCGCGGAAGAGCACGGCGTGGATATTTCGGCCGTCGAGGGGACGGGCGTCTCAGGCCGGGTCACACGCGACGACATCACGGCGTACATCGAGGCGCGGGAGCGGGGAGAGATTCCCGCCGCGACCGCCGCGCCGACTCCCGGTTCGACCGAGCCGACGAGCGGCGCTTCCGCCACAGGTGCCGGCTCGCCCGGCCCGGCTCCGGCTCCGGCACAGCCCGGTCACATGCAAGTGCCGATTCATGGCGCTACGCTCGATATCCGGATCCCCGCCGTGCCGATCCGCGAGGGGGACCGGGTAGAGGAAATGAACCGGGTCCGGCTCCGCACGATGGAGCACATGCTCATGTCGAAGCGGATCTCTGCTCACGTCACCTCGGTGAACGAGATCGACTTCGAGCACGTCGTGAATCTCCGCCGAAAGCTCAAGGGCAAGTTCGCCGAGCAGGGCGTCAAACTGACGTACGGCCCCTTCATCATGAAGGCGGTCACCGAGGCGCTTCAGGAGTATCCGATTCTCAATTCTTCTGTCGACGGAACGAGGATCGTATATCACAACGACATCAACATCGGCATCGCCGTCGCGGTGAACGACGGCAAGGAACTGATCGTGCCGGTGCTGAAGAACGCCGATCGCCTCTCACTGATGGGACTGGCGGCCGGCGCGAACGAGCTCGCAGAGAAAGCTCGGACGAAGACGCTGGATTTCGACGACATCCAGGGTGGCACCTTCACCATCACGAACGTGGGAGTCTTCGGAAACCTGTTCGGAACCCCGATCGTGAACCAGCCGCAGGTCGCGATCCTCGGCACCGGCGTGATCGAGAAGCGACCCGTGGTCATCCAGGATGCGATGGGCAACGACGCCCTCGGGATCCGCCACATGTCCTACTTCGGTCTCAGCTACGATCATCGCGTCGTGGACGGAGCGATGGCCGCGTTCTTCCTCAACAAGGTGAAGGACGTTCTGGAGAACTTCCCGGAGGACGCCGTCTGACGTCGATCCGCCATCAGAAGACGCGGGAGACCCCGCGGGCCCGACCGGCTCGCGGGGTCTCATTCGTTTGGGCCGTTACCTCCGGGCTTGCGTGATGTTCACCGGCCTCCGAGTGTCCGGTTCCGGTACATGGCGTCCCGGCTCCGAACGGTCGGAGGTCTCCGACTTTCACGGAAGATCGAGACCAACCCTCTGTCGACATGGCAGTTATGAGGGCAGTGGATGCCGGATCGGGTGGCACGCCGATTGCCCCGTGTGCATGGGGCCGCGGCTGCACCGGCAGCGTCAGGTCCATTGTGGAACTTCGACCGGGACAGGACACGGATTGCGCGAGATGCGAGACGCCGACGGTACCGAACGAGAGGAGATCCCGTACGTGCTTCCGGCGGAAGCGAAGAGGCCCGGGGCGCAGGGTCGCGGCCCTCCTCATCCTCATTCTCGCCCTTCTCGCCGTCACCGTGGTCTTCGGACGCCTGCAGCCCGCAGCACCGTTCGTGGATGCCGATCTGATCGTCACGGCGCCCGTCGAGCGGGGAGTGCTCCCGATCGAGGTGCGCGGCTGGGGATATCTCGCCACCGACCAGATTCAGAAGATCGAGGCCACCGTCGCCGGACGGGTGGCCTCCGTGCACGTGGAGCCCGGAAACGTGGTGCACTCGGGCGCACCGCTTATCGAGCTCGCCAGCCCCGATCTCGCGCTGGAGACCGCTCGTGCCGAGCAGGAATTCACGGCGGCGCGGGCCGCGTTCTCGGCGCTCCGTCTCTCGATAGGCACCCAGCGTCTCGAGCGGGAGTCCTCGCTCGTCGACCGGCGGGCCGAGATGGCCCGGGCCACCCGGTCGGTGGAAAGGCTGCAGGCGCTCTTCGAGCAGGGCGACGCGGAGGTAGAAGAACTGGTGGCAGCGATCGACGCCGCTGCCGCGATCGCGGAGCAGATTCGGGTAGAGGAAGAGATGCTCGCACTGTTGAACGAGACGGGTGACGAGCAGGTCCTGCTCGAGAAGGAGAAGCTCGTGGCCCTGGCCGACGTCCTTCACAGGGAGAAGGAGCGGCTCGCCGCTCTGGCAGTCGTAGCTCCCGGCGATGCGGTGGTCGAATCGGTGGATGTCTCCCCCGGCGACTGGGTGACACCGGGCACTCGGCTGATCCGTCTCGTCCGACCCGAGCGTCTCAAGGCCGATCTCAAGGTGCCCTTCCCGGGCGCGAAGAAGATCCGTACCGGTGACATCGTATTGCTCGTCGATGCCGTGGGTGACACCACCGGCGGCGAAGTCCAGGCAATCGGAGATCCCGCCGCCGGGGCCTCCGGAAAACATGTCCGGGTCGACGTGCGACTCGAGTCTCCCCCGAAGGCGGACGCTGCCGTCGATGCGGGCGTGGATGCGGTGATTCAGCTAGGCTCCGTCGAAGACGCACTCTTCGTTCAGAGGCCGGCCTGGACCGGAGAAGAGGGTGTTTCCTCCGTATTCCGCATATCGGACGACGGCGAATCGGCCGTACGGGTCAAGGTCCGGTTCGGGGCCGGGTCCCGGGACCGCGTTCAGGTCCTGGAGGGGCTCGAGGAGGGAGACGAGATCATCGTATCGGACATGTCGCGATTCGATGACGCGGAGTGCGTCAGGATCCAGTGATCGATTTCCTTTTGGAACGGCTCGGATGAATCAGAACAGCGACCCGCTCATTCGCCTCATCGGGGTGCGAAAAGTGTTCCTCACCGACGAAATTGAGACCCACGCCCTCTCGGACGTCCACCTGGAGGTTCGAGGCGGCGAATTCGTCGAGGTGATGGGCCCCTCCGGCTGCGGAAAATCGACGCTGCTCGCGATCGTCGGATTGCTCGACACTCCGAGCGATGGAGAATACTGGCTGGAGGGCCGACCCGTCTTCGAGCTGTCGGCGAGCGAGAGAGCTCGCGTCCGCAACGAGTCGATAGGTTTCATCTTCCAGGCGTTCAACCTGATCGCCGACATGACGGTATTCGAAAACATCGAGCTGCCGTTGACCTATCGGGGAATGAACCAGGCAGAGCGGCGAAGAGCCGTTCTGGAAGCACTCGAGCGAGTCGGCATGTCCCACCGCATGGACCACTATCCGGGTCAACTGTCAGGAGGACAGCAGCAGCGGGTGGCGGCGGCCCGGGCAGTGGTTGGCCATCCTAGGATTCTCCTCGCCGATGAGCCAACGGGGAATCTGGATTCGACCAACGGGGAGGCAGTCATGCAGCTCCTGCGTGAGCTGCACGGCGAGGGCACGACCATTCTGATGGTAACGCACGACCCGCGCTATTCGAGATTCGCCGAACGTACCGTGAATCTGTTCGATGGGCGAATCGTGGAGGAGAGCGTTGCGCAGTTGAACAGGACACGATCGGGAGGCACGGTTTGAATCGCACGGCTCCGAACATTCTTGTGGCGGACGATCAGCCCGACGTGCTCGCCGCTGCCCGACTTCTGCTCAAGAGCGAGGGCTGCGAAGTCACGACCGCGTCTTCCCCCGGCGAGGTGCTCGAGCTCCTCGACTCGAACGAGTACGACGTGCTGCTTCTCGACCTCAACTACAGCCGTGACACCACCTCCGGGCAGGAAGGCCTCGAACTGGTCCCTCGGGTGCTGGCACTCGACTCGACGCTGCCGATCATTGTGATGACGGCGTGGGGCAGTATAGAGAGCGCGGTCGAGGCGATCCGCCGCGGTGCACGGGACTACATCGAGAAGCCCTGGGACAACGATCGGCTGATCGCGACGGTCCGCACGCAGCTCGACCTCGTCCGCGCGGTTCGCAAGGCGCAGATCCTGGAGGCCGAGAACGAGATGCTCCGCACGGGAGACGATGTCCCGGAGCTGATCGCGGAGTCCAAGTCGATGTCTCCCGTCCTGCGCCTGATCGAAAAGGTGGGCCCTTCCGACGCCAACGTTCTGATCACCGGAGAACCCGGCACCGGTAAGGAGGTCGTGGCGCGCTGGCTTCACCACCGCTCGCAGCGAGGGCAGCGGCCCCTGGTCACGGTGAACACCGGCGGCCTTTCGGAAGGTGTCTTCGAGAGTGAGATGTTCGGACACGTAAAGGGGGCGTTCACCGATGCGAAGGCCGATCGAATCGGGTACTTCGAGGTCGCCGACCGGGGGACCCTGTTTCTAGACGAGATCGGAAATGTACCGATGGCTCAGCAGGCCAAGCTGCTCAGGGTGCTCGAGACCGGCGAGCTGCAACGGGTGGGCTCGTCGAAGACGCGGCGTGTGGACGTGAGGGTTCTGAGCGCCACGAATGCACATCTCGACCAGGCGGTCGCGGACGGGCGCTTCCGCGAGGATCTGTACTATCGGCTGAACGCCGTGGAGATTCGTCTTCCACCGCTCCGGGAACGACGCGAGGACATTCCTTCCCTGGCCGCGCACTTCCTCAAGGCAGCCGGCTTCAAATACGGCCGACCCGAGCTGCGGCTCGGCTCCAGCGCAGTGGAAGCGCTCCTTCGGCACCCATGGCCGGGCAATGTCCGGGAACTCCGACACTCGGTTGAGCGCGCGGTTCTGCTGGCCGAGGGCGACGAGGTGGGTGTGGAGCACCTGGGCCTTCGTACCTCGCCCGAGGGGTCTTTGCGGCTCGAAAACATGCAGCTGGATGAAGCCGAACGAATCCTGATCCGGAAAGCTCTCTCCCGAAACCGCGGGAACGTGAGCCGGGCCGCGGAGGATTTGGGAATCAGCCGCAGCGCCCTCTACCGGAGACTCAAGCGCCACGGGCTTCAGGCCTGAGGCGCCAGGCCTCGAGGCAGGCACCGTGAGACGATCGCCACGCATCGGAGGCATCCGCCGATGGCTGACCTACCAGCGCCTGGTCCCGCTGCTCGCTCTCGCGTCAGGGGTGCCGGCGACAGTCGTCTCGCTGGTGCTCATCTGGACCGGGGAGTTCGCCGAACGTACACAATGGACGCTCTCTCTCTTCGTCCTCGGCAGCTGGGCGTTTCTCCTCTTTCACCTTCGCGAGCGGCTCGTCCGGCCCCTTCATGCCATCTCGAACATGCTCGAGGCCCTGCGCGAAGGCGACTACTCGCTTCGCTCGCGGACCCCGAATCGAGATGATGCACTCGGCCTCATCCTCCACGAGGTCAACGAGCTGGCGCAGTCCTTTCATGACCAGCGCCTCGATGCCCTCGAGGCATCGAACCTTCTCTCGCGCATCATGGCGGTCATCGACGTGGCACTCCTGGCGTTCGACGAAAACGACCAGCTTCAACTGATCAATCCCGCTGGCGAACGATTGCTCGGGCAACAATCAACGCTGCTCATGGGTCGGAGCGCAGAGGAGCTCAAACTTGCCGACTGCCTCGAGGGCGCGACCCCTCGGGTTACGGACCTGCTCGTCTCCGAGGGGCTGGGTCGCTGGGAACTCAGGAGAAGGACTTTCCGCTGGGACGGCAGACCGCATCGGCTGGTCGTGCTGACCGATCTCAGCCAGGTGCTTCGGGAAGAGGAGCGCGTGGCCTGGCAGCGGCTGATTCGTGTCCTCGGCCACGAAATCAACAACAGTCTTACGCCCATCAAGTCGATTGCCGAGAGCCTGGCGGGACTCCTGGAGCGCGATGAGCCGCTGGAATCTTACGAGGACGACCTTCGCGACGGACTGGCCGTCATTGGTGGGCGCTCCGAGGCTCTGGGCCGGTTCATGTCATCGTACGCACGGCTGGCCCGGCTACCCGCGCCAGATCGAAAGCCTCTGGAGGTCGGCGCCTGGGTACGACGCATTTCAAGTCTTGAGACCCGGCTGACGGTGGATGTCGTCGACGGGACCGAGGTCAGAATCGAGGCTGACAGCGACCAGCTCGACCAGCTTCTCATCAATCTCGTGGAAAACGCGGCCGACGCTTCTCTCGAAACGGGAGGGGGCGTCCGGGTAGGGTGGGAACGGACGGACGGTACCGTGGAAATCTGGGTGGAGGATGAAGGGCCCGGCCTCGCGGCCACGGCCAATCTCTTCGTGCCCTTTTTCACGACGAAGCCCGAGGGCTCGGGCATTGGCCTCGCCCTGGGTCGACAGATCGCTGAAGCGCATGGAGGAACCCTTACGCTGCGCAATCGGGTCTCGCAGCCGGGATGCATCGCGCGCGTGCGTATCCCGATCAGCCCGGCGGCTTCCGAGTCACCGGACCCGCCGCACCCGAGGCACCCTGGCTCCGAAGGGCGCTGAGCAGCTCGGGCACCCGGGCCAGTGAGTCGGCGATCCGGTGCGGCGCCTGCTCGGCCTGCGTCGATCGCGTCGCCGCTTCGTCGAACTTTCCGGTCCGAACCTGGATGGTGACCAGACCCGCCTGCCGTCCGCCGCGAATATCGCTCTCCAGGTCATCTCCGATCACGGCGAGGTGAGCGACCGGCTGGCCCAGGATCTCCGCGGCCATCGCGAAGAACGCGGGCGCGGGCTTTCCGATCAGAGTGGCCTCTCTGTCGGATGCGTATTCGAGCGCCGCGACGAAGGGACCGGCGTCCAGTGTCGGGCCCGCTTCTGGCAGCCAGAACCGATTGCGGTGAATGGCTACGAGCTCGGCGCCCGACCGCAGGTTTCGAAAGGCCGAGTTGAGTCGCTCGAAGGTGAATCCGGCACCAAGATCCCCGACGAGGACAGCCTCCGGATTCTGATCCGTGACCACGACATCCCGGAAATCCGCGTACGTCGACTCGGCCACGAGAAGTTGAACGCTCCCGATTCCGCGGGAGCGAAGCCAGGCCGCGGCGGCGACTGGCGCCGTGAGTATCTCCTCCGCGTGCACCGGGAACCCCATGGCGGTGAGGTCCGACACGACATCGGAGCGGGACTTCCGGCTGGTGTTGGTCGTGAACAGGAAGGGGATCTGCGCGGTACGAAGGAGCTCGACCGCCTCTTCGACGCCGGGGACGAGCGAACTGCCCTCGTAGACCGTTCCGTCAAGGTCGATCAGAAGCCCGTCGATCGGGCCTAACGAATTCGTCGTCACACCGCCGTCCCCTTTTCGCTCGTCCCGGTCTTGCCGCCCACGAATGGGCAGCGGAGGTTCCGTTCACGGGACCCGGCAGAGCAAGCTCGAGTTTCCGGGGACGATCGTCAAACCCAGCACACTGCGAGGCAGCCGTGCCCGAACTCCTACCCTTTCGCGCCCTGCGATATCATACCCC
>JARRPS010000128.1:0-6075 GCA_037382625.1 Gemmatimonadota bacterium
GCCAAAGGCCCCCGGGGCACCACCGGGGGCCTTTTCTGGCTGTGGGGGCCAACGGCTGGCGTGTGGGGTTCGAGTCCGCCTGTTCGAGGAGACGCATGCGGTAGCCCGCAACGCGGGCAGCGCCGAGGTGTCGGCGGATCCGTTGCACGACGGCTCCGAGCAAACGCATGATTCCGTTTCCGGACTACGGGTTCGCATAGCCTGACCGCTGACTTGTGCCGCCGACACTCCTCCGACAGGACGACGGGCAGACGATGAAGGACTACGGCGCGGCGATCGCCACGAGCTCGAAGCTCGCGGCCGACGCCGGCGCGACGATGATCGAGGCCGGGGGCAACGCGGCCGACGCTGCGGTCGCCGCGGCACTGGTTTCGGGTGTCACCGAGCCCGGGGTCGTGGACCTCGGATCCGGCGCCTACGCGACGATCTGGCCGGCCGAGGGTATGCCGGTGACTCTCGACGGCGGCGTCGAGATGCCCGGTCGCGGTCTGGACGAGGACCAGTTCGGCCGAGGACTTCGGGAGGCGGTCATGGAGTACGCCGGCGGGGTCCGAACGCTCGTGGGTCACGGGTCCGTCGGGACGCCCGGGACGCTGGCCACCCTCGCCAGCACCGCGCGCCGCTTCGGACGCCTGCCATGGGCCGATCTCGTGGAGCCCGCCTATCAGCACGCGCGAAACGGGTTTGCGCTCTCCTATGCGTCGCACACCTACATGCAGTACTGCCACGAGGTGATCTTCGGCTGGGACCCGCGAAGCCGAGCCGCATTGCACCGTCCCGACGGGAGCCTGCTCGCCCCCGGAGAGACGGTGCACGTCGCGGGGCTTTCCGAGAGCCTGCGCCGAATCGCCGACCACGGTGCGGAGGATTTCTACACGGGTGAGATCGGGCAACGGATCGCCGACGAAATCGCCGCGAACGAAGGGATTCTCACCGAGCGGGATCTCGCGGAGTTCGAGGTCATCGATCGCGAACCGCTGATTGTGGAGATGGACGGCTGGCAGGTGGCGACGAATCCTCCACCCGCGGTGGGCGGCGCAGTGCTGGCGGCGATGCTTCTCCTTCTCGGTGACAGGCCGACCGGGCCCTGGACGGCCGAGAGCCTGGGCCTGCTCGCGCGGGCCCAGCAGGCAGCGATCGGATTCCGCGCCGGAACGCTGGATGTGACCCTCGACCCCGAGTGGGAGGTGCGGAGGCTGCTCGAGGAAGCGGTACCGGGGCCACTTCGCTCGTTCGTTACCTCTCCCTCCACCGCGCATACCTCGGTCGTGGACTCCGATGGCCTGGCCGTGTCGGTGACTCTCTCGTCCGGCTACGGCTCCGGACTGCTGCCGCCCGGTACCGGCATCTGGATGAACAACTGTCTGGGAGAGCTCGAACTCAACCGACGCGGAATCCACGCATGGCCGGTCGGCCGGAGGCTGCCGTCGAACATGGCGCCCACGATCGCCCGCCGCACCGACGGGGCGGTCCTCGCGGTCGGCTCCCCGGGCGCCGACCGGATCACGACTGCGATTCTCCAGACGCTGGTGGGACATGTGCGCATCGGCCTCCCGCTCGCGGAGGCGATCGAGCACCCGCGGCTGCACGTGTCCCTCGATGCAGCGGTGCCGACGATGTTCTACGAGGCCGGTCTTCCGGTCGAGAAGATCGACATGCCGAAGCGACAGATGCCTGCCGGTTCGATGATGTTCGGAGGAGTCGGAGCGGCGCGCTGGAGTCCGAGAACGGGGTTTGAGGTAGCGGCTGATGGCCGGCGGGCCGGGGGAACGGCGATCGCGCACCGGGCCTGATGGCCGGCGCCGGTTGCGGGTTCCCGGCGCCGGCCGCGAAGCGGGGTTAAGGGGTCAGCTCAGGAGGTCATCCAGCTCCTCGGAATCGTCTTCCCCGTCCCGATCGTCATCCTCGTACACGTGCAGCGAATTCTGGATATTCTCCTCCACCACGCTCTCGTTCGGCTCTCCCGTGGAAGCCGTCGACGGATCGAGCAGAGTCACGCCGTCCGCGGCGAAGAACCAGGTGGAGACATCCACCTGAAGCGTGACGTTCGCCGCGCTTCCGTCGCCGACCACGAGCGGCGGCGCGAGCTCCATCTCCTGCTCCTGACTGAGGTTCGATTCGAACACGAACGGCTGCGGTTCGCCGCCCTGACCGTCGTCGAAGGTGCCGGTCGCACGAACGCTGATTCCCTCGAACTCGGGATGCGCGATCAGGAACGCATCGTCGCCCGGATCGTCCTGCGGGGTGTGGATCTCGAACTCGATCTCGTCGTAGCTGCCGGCCGGCACGCCGGGAATGGCGAAGGCCTGCGCGGCACCGGTCGCATCGAGGGGAACGTCGAGCAGATAGGGGCCGGTCTCGAACTCCTCGCAGTCGTCGTCTTCAACCCCGGCGTTGTCGTTGCAATCTTCCGAATCCGTGCGCTCGAGCTCGATCTCACGCAGCACGATCTCGACGGTCTCGATCTCGAGAGTGCTCACGCCGTCGGTGACCGGAACCATCGCAAACAGGGCACCATCGGGCCGGTAGGCGGCCAGAGGTGCGGGCGCGGGCACGGCCACGGACAGCGAGACGGTCGCCCCCTGTCCGCTCGGGCCCGCTGGATCGTCGTCTCCGCATGCCGCCAAGGGCACAGCCACCGCGATCATCATCCACAACAGCTTTGAAAGTGCGCTTCTGTCCATATTCGCTGCTCCCTTCGAAAACCCATTCAACTCGTAAGTATGCTGGCCGCGGCGCGACACAGCCTCGGATCCCCGCAAGTGAAAGCACGGGTTGTTCCGCGGGTGTTCCCGCATCGCGGATGACGGTCGTAACAATAATCATGACAGCGAGTTACACTTAGGACTGTTGGGGACTGTGGTGTCCAGAGCCGATTTCGTTGTCGTCAGTACGTGCATGATCCGAACAAAGATCCTGTGCCCGGCATGCTCGCCGCGCGCTCTCCACCTGTACAGCTGTACAGGTAGAGGGCCCTCCATCGAAGCGACACCGGTTCGGTCACTCGGTCGTCCGCGGTACGTCCGCCAGGTCAGACTCCGAATATGATAGGCACGAGAATCCGCGCTGCCGCGGTGATCAGCAGGGTGAACAGCAGGTTGATCCACACTCCCGCCCGTACCATGTCGGCCATCTCGACGGCGCCGCTTCCATACACGATCGCGTTGGGTGGCGTGGCGACGGGGAGCATGAATGCGCCGCTCGCGGCGAGGGCCGCGGGCACGGCGAGCACCAGCGGATCCTGTCCGACCGCGAGGGCCACGGCGCCCAGCACCGGCAGGAAGGTGGCTGCGGTGGCGGTGTTGCTGGTCAGCTCGGTGAGCAGAATCACGGTCGCCACGACCGCTGCCACGAGCAGCACCAGCGGCCAGTGGGCGATCGTCTCCATCCGTCCGCCGAGCCAGTCGCCGAGCCCCGTGCGTCCGATCGCCGCTGCCAGGCTGAGCCCACCGCCGAACAGCACGAGCACGCCCCAGGGCGTCGCTTCGGCCTGCCGCCAGGTGAGCAACCGCCCGCCTCCCGGCTCACCCGCGGGGATGAGGAAGAGCAGCAGCGCCGCGCCGATCGCGATTCCCGCGTCGCTCAGCCCCGGGATCCAGTCCTGGAGCAGGGGACGAGTCATCCAGGCGACGGCGGTCAGCGCGAATACGGCCGCCACACGCCTCTCGGGGCTCCGCATCGGCCCGAGTGCCTCACGCCGGTCCGCAAGCAGCTCCGCGCCGCCGGGAATCTCCGCGAAGGGAACCGGGAAGACGAAGCGGGTGAGGATCAGCCACGCGAGCGGAAGCCCCACCACCGCCAGTGGCACGCCGAGCAGCATCCATTGGGCGAACCCGATCTCCACGCCATAGGTCTCCACCATGAAGCCCGCGAGGAAAGCATTGGGCGGCGTACCGATCAGCGTACCCATTCCGCCGATGCTGCAGGCGTAGGCGATTCCCAGCATTAGCGCCGTGCCGAACGGGCGGCGGTCCGGATGGTCGTGGTCGCCAGGCAGCAGCTCGATCAGCGACAGGCCGATCGGAAGCATCATCAGCGCGGTGGCCGTGTTGCTCACCCACATACTGAGGAGGGCCGAGGCAGCCATGATGCCTGCGATCACCGACCCGGGCCGGGTCCCGAAGAGTCTGACCGTTTCCAGCGCGATCCGCCTCGGAAGCCCCACGCCCTGCATCGACTTGGCGACCAGGAACCCGCCCAGAAAGAGGTAGATCAGGGGGTTGGAGAAGGGTGCGGCCGCTTCGCCGATGCTCCCGATCCCGAGCACGGGAAAGAGGGCGAGGGGGAGAAGCGCGGTGGCGGGGATTGGGATCGCGACGGTGACCCACCAGCAGGCCATCAGCACGCCCACCGCGGCCGTGCGCCAGGCGGACCCCGACAACCCGTCCGGCGCGGGGAGCAGCAGCAGGATCGCGAACAGTGCAGCGCCGAGAAACAGTCCGACGCGGCCCCGCGCCCGTATGCTCATCTCACGCTCCGCCCCGTAGCTCCCGCCAGCGGAAGCAGCGCGTCACGTGGTCGTTGACCATCCCGGCCGCCTGCATGTAGGCGTAGCAGATCGTGGGGCCGACGAACCTGAAGCCCTCGGCCTTGAGGGCCTTGCTCATCGCCTCGGCCTCGGGCGTCTTCGCGGGCAGCTCCGACAGCTCGGCCCAGGAGTTCTGGATCGTACGACCGTCGGTGAACTGCCAGATCCAATCGTCGAATCCCCCCTCGCGCTCCTGGAGGTCGAGGAACGCCCGGGCGTTTCCGATCGTCGCGTCCACCTTGGCGCGATTTCGGATGATGCCCGCGTCTGCGAGCAGGCGTTCGCGGTCCGCGTCGCCGTAAGCGGCGACCCTGACGGGGTCGAAGCCATCGAACGCGCGACGGAAGTTCTCGCGCTTGTTGAGCACCGTGCGCCAGCTCAATCCGGCCTGGAAGCCGTCGAGCACGATAAACTCGAAGTGGCGCCGGTCGTCGTGAAGCGGGACGCCCCACTCCTCGTCGTGGTAGGCCAACATCAGCGGATCGTCACCCAGCCAGGCGCAGCGTTCCATCGACTACCTCCATCTCGGGATGGGTCGAGTTTAGCCGGACCCGACCGCTCTCGACACCGGGGCGACCCGCTCTCGACACCGGACCCGGCGGCGGTTATGCATCCCGGCCTATGATCTCGTCGCGCGGTCCCCGCGATTCCCACCGTTCGTCAGAGCCGGCCACGGCCCGTCCGCCCGCGGCGCAGGAAGTCGTCACGGGACGAGGGGCCGGTCTCGGCACCTTCGGAGGTGTGTTCACACCGTCGATCCTGACGATCCTCGGCGTGATCATGTACCTGCGTTTCGGCTGGGTGGTCGGAAACGTGGGGCTGCCCGCCACCCTGCTGATCGTCACGATCTCGACGTCGATCACCTTCCTGACCGCGCTGTCGATCTCCGCGATCGCCACGGATCAGCGCGTGCGGGTCGGCGGCGCCTACTACATGGTCAGCCGGTCGCTCGGGATCGAGACCGGTGGCGCGGTGGGAATTCCGCTCTTCTTCGCGCAGGCCCTCTCCGTGGCTCTCTACACGGTCGGCTTCGCGGAGAGCGTCTCGCGGGCCTTTCCGCTTCTTCCCGAACGGCCCGTCGGCCTGGTGACCACGATCCTCGTGGCACTGCTCGCGCTCAAGTCGGCGCGGGTGGCGATCCGGGCGCAGTACTTCATCATGGCCGCCATCGGACTCTCTCTGCTTTCCTTCGCGTTCGGTCATTCCGTCGGCCCGGCGGATGCGGTCGTGGTTCCGATCCGGGACGTGCCGAGGCAGGACTTCTGGGTGGTGTTCGCGGTGTTCTTCCCGGCGGTGACGGGCATCATGGCCGGCGTGAACATGTCGGGAGATCTCGCGCATCCCGGGCGCTCGATTCCCCGCGGCACCCTGGCCGCGATCGGCGTCGGTTACGCCATCTACATGATTCTCCCGGTCTTCCTCGCATTGCGGGCCGATGCCGACAGCCTGATCCACGATCCGCTGATCATGCGCAGGATGGCGCTGTGGGGAGACGCGATCCTGCTCGGCGTATGGGGAGCGACCCTTTCCAGCGCGGTCGGCTCGAT
>JARRPS010000129.1:0-7517 GCA_037382625.1 Gemmatimonadota bacterium
CAGCACGGGTCCCTTCTCCTCCACAACGATCAGGCCCTCGTCGAGACGCTGCGCCGCGGCGCGCCTCCCCGATCGGAGATCCCCGCGGTGGGGCTCGTCGAGCTTATGGGCCGCGAGCCCGAGCCCGGCGAGCTGGAGGGAGCGATCGCCGCCGGCTTCGAGCGCGAGCTGCAGGCGGAAATCGTTCCCGGCGCACTCTCGAACGAGGAACGGGACCGGGTCGCGGGCCTTCAGTCATCGTATGAAGATCCGGCCTGGACCTGGCGGCGCTGATTCGGCCTCCTTTCAGCCCCGTGCCGGCCCGCCTAGCTTTTCCGTCGATCGTGCAGGGCTCCGAGCGCGCGTCCACCCGGCGGGCGTAGCTGGTGCCCGGGCCGCGCCCCGGATCGAAAGGATGCCGTGAATGGTTGCCTCAGCAATGTCCTCCCGGGCAGACGCCGGGCTTCCCGGCTTCACGGGACCCGTCCGATCGCGAATCCCGATGATCGGTGCGGCACGATTCCGTTCCACGGCCCTCGCGGCGATTCTCGCTCTGTCGCCGGGCTGTGACTCGGGTCCCCCCCGAGGTGCGGAGACGACGGAAGGTCGGGACAGCGTCGCGGCCGCGGAGATGGAGCGGGAGAACCGGCGCGCCTACGTGGAAGCAGTCGCGGCAGCGGACTCGGCGGCGCACGTGGACGTGCCGGAACGGAACCGCGCCGGAGGCACGATCGTGGTCGCGGGACGCAACGATATCGTGACGCTGAATCCGCTGGTGTCCACGGACATGGAGAGCGCCCAGCACCAGGTGTACGTGCTCTTCACAACGCTCGTCCGGTCGGGACCGGAGTTTGAACCCCTTCCCTGGCTCGCGCGGGAATGGCAGGTGGATCCGGAGGGCGATCGAATCACCTTCTACCTGCGCGACGATCTCTACTGGCATGATGGTGTTCCCGTCACGGCCGCGGATGTGGCATTCACCTGGGAGCGGGTGGTGGACCCTGCCGTTCCGTTCTTCAATCCGGCCTACTTCGACGCCTGGGAAGCGGTGGAGATCCTCGACGAACACACCGTTCGATTCACGGTCCGCCCCGGCAGCAACCTCCTGTACGGCTGGGCCGTGACTGCGATACTGCCCGAGCACATCCTCGGAGATGTCCCGCCCTCGGAGCTGGCTACGCACCCGTTCGGAACGGTGGCCCCGGTGGGCTCGGGGCCGTTCCGGTTCGTCGACATGATCGTGGATGCCGATCCTCGTGCGGCGGCTCGTCTCGCCGAGGACGAATCACTGGTGGTGACCTCGTTCCCATCGGCGGAGTACGCACTCATCGCCTGGAACACCCGCCGCGAGCCGTTCGACGATCCGGATGTGCGCCGGGCCATGACGCTCGCCATCGACCGGGAGGCGATCGCCCGCGTGGTACGGGGTGCGTACGGGTCGGTATCGATGGGACCCGTAGGGCCGTGGCACTGGGCCTTCGATCCCGACTGGAAGCCCCTGCCCTTCGCTCCGGATTCGGCGGAGTCGCTCCTCGATCGTGCCGGCTGGTCGGACGGCGACTCGGACGGCATTCGGGAGAAGGACGGGGTACCGCTCCGATTCGAGCTCTACTCCACGCCACGACAGTCCTGGCGGGACATCGGCGAGATCGTGCAAGCGCAACTGGCGGACGTGGGCGTGGAAGTCGAGCTGCGCACGCGCGAACAGGCTTCGCTGATCCCACTCGTCACCAGTCCGGACCGCAGGTTCGATGCGTTCATGGTCGGGTGGTCCCGTGACGTGCCGCTCGACGATCGTGACCTCTGGGCGTGCGATCGGGTCGACGATCCGATGCACTTCACCGGGTGGTGCCGGCCCGAACTGGACGCGGTGCTCGACTCGATGCGGGTCGTGTCAGATCGAAAAGAGCTCGAACGACTGACGCACCGCTACGAAGCGATGGTCGCGGACGCGCAGCCCTTCACCTTTCTCTACAACGTGGAAACGGTGCTCGCCCGGACCGCCGCCCTGCATGGGGTGGAGGCCGATGCCCGGGGAACCTGGGCCTCCGTCGCCGACTGGTGGCTCGATCCGGAGGCACGACGCTGATCCGCTACGTCGGGAGCCGACTTCTGCAGGCGATTCCTCTCCTGATCGGGGTCGTGACCCTGATCTTCGTTCTCCTCCACCTGGCCCCGGGCGATCCCACGTCGATCTGGTTTCACCCCGAGATTCCGCCGGAAGTGATGGAACGCATGCGGGAGAGCATGGGATTGGACCGTCCGCTCCTCGAGCAGTACGTACACTGGGTGAAGTCGTTCTTCACCGGAGACTTCGGCTACAGTTACTCGCATTTTCGCCCGGTCTCGGAAGTGATCGCAGAGGCTCTGCCAGGCACTCTGCTCCTCGGCGGGCTCGCGCTCGCCGTGGCCTTCGGATTCGGCGCTGCCGCGGGTGTCTGGCAGGCGGTACGAAGGGGAACGACCACCGACTCTCTGCTCACCTTCGTCACCCTCTTCATCTACTCGATGCCAGGTTTCTGGCTCGGCCTGATGCTGATCCTGGCTGCCTCGACCTGGTTTTCCTGGCTTGGACTCCCCGTCTCGGGGATGACCTCGGTCGATCACGCATCGCTCGGGCCGCTCGGACGCATCGCGGACATCGCCGGTCACCTGATTCTGCCGACGATCGCCCTGGGTCTCGGATCCGCCGCCGGTGTCGCGCGGTTCATGCGCGGCGAGATGCTGGAAGCGATCGGACAGGACTATGTCCGTACCGCGCGGGCGAAAGGACTGACCGAGAGGGTGGTGATGGGACGGCACGCCTTGAGGAACGCTCTGATTCCCATGGTCAGCCTCCTGGGTCTCTACCTGCCGATCCTGTTCGGCGGCGCGGTGGTGATCGAGGTCGTGTTCTCATGGCCGGGCATGGGGCGGACGATGTACGATGCAGTTCTCGCCCGGGACTACCCCCTCGTGCTGGCCACGAGCTTTCTGTTCGGTCTGCTCGTTATCGCGGGCAACCTGTTCGCCGACCTCCTCTACGCGTTCGTCGACCCACGCGTGCGGTATGACTGAAGGCTACCGGACGGGCCCGCTCGATCGGTTGCTGCCCGGACTCTCCCGGGTTCGCGCGGGCCGCGTTTCGGGGGCGTTCGCGCTCTTCATCTGGCTCTCACTCTTCGCGATTCTGGTCTGGAGACGGGACCGCATCGCAGGCATTCTCTCCGATCCCGGCGCGGATGGCGTCCTCGCACTGGCGACCCTGCTCACGCTCCTCGCGGCCGTCTGGATCTACGGCAATCGAGGGCCGGTCGGATCATCGGCCGAAACCCGATTCGCCACGCACCGGGGGGCGGTGCTGGGACTCGGGCTCCTGCTTCTCCTCGTCGGCGCGGCCCTGCTCGCTCCGCTGCTGGCTCCGTTCGATCCGAACGCGATCGATCTCGGGGCGGGACGACTCCTGGCGCCGTCCGCTTCGAACTGGCTGGGGACCGACGAGCTGGGTCGGGACCTTCTGAGCCGGATTCTCTATGGGGCGAGAATCTCACTGCTGATCGGGGTCCTCGCAGTCGCGATCGCGGTCACGGTCGGCACCGCGATCGGAGCTGTTGCCGGCTACGCCGGTGGCTGGCTGGACACCGTGCTGATGCGCACCGTGGACCTGTTCCTCAGTCTTCCTCGTCTCGTACTTCTGATTACCGTCATGGCCCTCTTCCCGCCCTCGGTGCCGCTGATCGTGCTGGTCCTGGGTCTGACCGGATGGATGGGGGTGTCCCGACTGGTCCGCGGCCAGGTTCTCAGCGTGCGGGAAAGGGAGTATGTCCAGGCGGCCCGCGCTCTCGGGTTCGGCCCGGGCCGGATTGTCGGACGGCACGTACTGCCCAATGTCGCCACGCCGATCATCGTGGCCGCGACCCTCGGAATCGGAAACGCCATCCTCGCCGAGGCGGCGCTCAGCTATTTGGGTCTCGGCGTCCAGCCTCCGATCTCGTCATGGGGCAGCATCATCCAGTCGGGTGCTGACCGACTCACGGACGCCTGGTGGATCACCACCTTTCCCGGCCTCGCCATCGCATTCACCGTGATGAGCTTCAACCTGGTGGGCGACGGCCTGCGCGACACACTCGATCCCAGGCGGATGGAATGACCTCGATTCCTTCCCTGCTGCAGGTCCGCGACCTCGCCGTCAGCTTCCGGACCGAGGCTGGAACGGCGAGCGTGGTCGACGGGGTCTCCTTCGAGGTGGGCGCGGGAGAAGCGCTCTGCCTGCTCGGCGAATCAGGCTGTGGAAAATCGACCGTCGCACTGTCGATTCTCCGGCTCCTCCCGCGCGAGGCGGGTCGAGTGGCGGAGGGGTCGAGCATCCGTCTCGGAGGAGAGGAGCTGCTGAGCGCGTCACCCGAACGGATGCGGGAAGTGCGGGGAGGCGAGATCGGGATCGTCTTTCAGGAGCCCATGACCAGCCTGAATCCGCTGCTGCGCGCCGGCGACCAGGTAGCCGAGGCGGTCCGTTCTGATCCGCCGCTCGACCGGGCCGGATTGCGGCAACGGGTCGAGGCGCTCCTCGAACAGGCAGGGCTCCCGGATCCGCCGGCCGTCGCCGGGGCGTGGCCTCACCAGTTGTCCGGGGGCATGCGACAGCGTGTGATGATCGCCACGGCGCTGGCCGGAGAACCGCGACTGCTGATCGCCGACGAACCCACGTCGGCCCTCGACGTCACGGTCCAGAGCGCCATCCTCGAACTCCTGAATCGCCTGCGCCGGGAACGAGAGCTCGCGCTGCTGCTGATCACGCACGATCCGGCGGTCGCATCACGGGTGGCGGACCGGGTCGCGGTGATGTATGCGGGACGCATCGTGGAGGAAGGCCCGGCGGACGCGGTTCTCGGCTCTCCTTCGCACCCGTACACGACCGGACTTCTGCGGTCGATTCCGGACCCGGAGCGTCCGGGCACCCGGCTCGCGTCGATTCCCGGGACCGTGCCTTCCATCGGTCACTGGCCATCAGGGTGTCGCTTCCACCCGAGGTGCGAGCGCTCCGAGCCGCGGTGCGGGGAGCTGTATCCCCCGATGCGCGACGGTTCCGCGACCCGAGCGGCCTGCTGGCTGCTCGAGGAGACGCCGTGATGAGGACCCGTGAAAGCGATCGTCTCGGGACCGGCGCACCGGAGACCCTACTGAGCGTCCGGGGCGTGACGCGTCGATACGAACGAGGGCGGGCCGGGGCCGTCCGTGTCCGAAGGTCGGACGGGGTGGATGCCGTCCGCGGGGTTGACCTCGAGATCGATGACGGAGAGACGCTCGCGCTCGTCGGTCCTTCCGGCTCCGGAAAGAGCACGCTGGCGCGCCTGATGCTGGGCCTCGAACGGCCGGACTCCGGTCGCGTGACCTGGCGCGGTCGGAATCTCGCCGATCTCGACAGGGCTTCGACCCGCGCATTTCGCCGCGAGGTCCAGGTCATCTTCCAGGACCCGTATGGTTCGCTGAACCCGAGACAAGTGGTCGGCGACGCCCTGCGGGAGGTGATCGTATTTCACCGTCTCGCTTCCGGCCGGGCCGCCGACTCCCGGATCCGGGATCTGCTCTCGTTCGTGGGCCTGCCCGTGGAGTCGGCTCGCCGCTACCCGCATGAGTTCTCGGGGGGTCAGCGGCAGAGAATCGCGATCGCGAGGGCCCTCGCCGTGGAACCGGGGTTGATCGTGGCAGACGAGCCGGTCTCGGCTCTCGACGTATCGATTCAGGCCCAGGTCCTGAACCTGCTGATGGACCTGAGAGAACGCTTCGACATGTCTCTGTTGCTGATCGCGCACGACCTTTCCGTCGTGCGACACCTCTCGGACCGGGTCGCCGTCATGCACGAAGGCCGGATCGTCGAGCGTGGTCTCTCCTCGGTGGTGCTGACCCGACCCCGACACCCGGCGACACGGGAACTGGTCGCCTGCGCCCCGCGGCCGCGCCGGAGATTCCCTTGACATCGGCCGAATGCGCCGGATAGCTTGCGGACCCCGTGTTTCCGCGGGACTCCGGAACCGGATACCAAAACGTCGGAGGACAACTTGGCAAGCGTGACTGGAGCCGCTCTCTGGCTCGTGCAGGAAACGCCGACGCTCGGGCAGGGACAGGAACTCAGACTGGCCGACCTGTGGGAAGCCGGCGGCTTCATGATGTGGCCGCTCGGAATCTGTCTCGCGATCGGCCTGCTCATCATCGTCTGGAAGTTCTTCGACCTGCAGATCAAGGCCGCGAAGAATCGAAAGCTCCTCAAGGAAGTGGACGGCCTGATCGCCCAGCAGCGCCTGGACCAGGCGCTCTCGCTGTGCGAAGAGTCCAACTCCCCCGCGGGCAACATTCTCGCCGCCGGCCTTCGGCGTTACCAGGAAGGCACCGCCCGCGTCACGCAGGCGATCGAGAATGCCGGCGCCATCGAGGTGTCGAAGCTCGAGCGCGGCCTCGTATGGCTGGCGACGCTCTCCAACGTGGCCCCGCTGCTCGGCTTCCTCGGGACCGTCATCGGGATGATCCAGGCCTTCCAGGCGATCGAGATCGCCGGCGAGGTCGAAGCGACCCTGGTCGCCGGCGGCATCAAGGTGGCCCTCATCACGACGGCCACGGGTCTCGCGATCGCGATTCCGATCAACATCGCGCACAACTACTTCGTGTCGCGCGTCGACCGGATCGTGATCGACATGGAAGAAAGTGCGCAGAAAATGATCGACGCGGTGCACGCGATCGAGAGGGGATCCGTCTGAGGCGGAGCTCCGAACAGAGTTGCAGGGAAAGGGCCCGGGAATTTCCGGGCCCTTTCTGCATCCCGTCCGCGGCGCTCGCCACATCGGATCCGTCGACTCCGGACTTCACTACCGCCGATCCGGTCGCTCCACCGCACCCAGCTTGCGGTTCCGCGGAAACCCCGGATACAATTCGTTCGACTGCGATCCGGTAGCGTCGACCCGTCGGACGAGGCGGTCCGGGAACGGCGCTTCACCTCCCAATCCTGCAGCGAGGCGCTCTTATGGAGAGACGGCCTGTTCGATCGTGGCTCCTGTTCATCCCGCGACCAGTCGACCGGAACCGGTCTCTCGACGGTCCAGGTCGAGGTCCTCCGGCCGGACGGCAGCGTGGCCGAGGGCGCCTTTTCTTCCTCGAGCGGCGCCTTCCGCATCACGGGCGTACCCGCGGGAACCTATGACGTAGTCTTCACGCTGCCCGGCTGGGAAATCGTCAGCCAGGAGGGCGTGGTCGTGCGTCCCGGCGCCACGACGTCGGTGAACGCTTCGCTCTCGGAGCGGAGCTTCAATCTGAATCCGATCACGGTGACGACATCCAAACGCGTCGAGAAAGCTCTCGACGCGCCGGCCGCGGTGGAGGTCGTGTCTCGCGAGGACATCGCCGAGCGGCCCACCGTTACCCCGGTCGATCACGTGAAGGAGCAAGCGGGCGTCGACTTCGTGAACACCGGCCTGCAGAGCAGCTATGTCGTGGTCCGGGGTTTCAACAACGTCTTCTCGGGTGCCACCCTGAACCTGACCGACTATCGGATCTCACGGGTTCCCTCT
>JARRPS010000130.1:0-5983 GCA_037382625.1 Gemmatimonadota bacterium
TACGCCCGTTCGAACGGAGTGGTGCCGCCATGGAGTGCCGGCGGCTGACGCTCTCGAATCTGCGAAGCGCCGCGCTGATCGCGCTCGTTTTCGCAGCCGGCCCGGCACTCGCTCAGGAGAGCGGAACCGGGCGGCCGGCTGCTCCGCCCCCGGACCCGGCGTCGTCCTTCGTTCTGCGGGACGTGACGATCGTCGACGTCGTACGCGGAGAGCTTCATGCCGGTCGGGCCGTGACGGTAGAGAATGGCTGGATCCGCGCCATCGGAGCCGATGGCGCGTCTTCCCCCTCCCCATCGGATCGGCGGGTCATCGATGGGGCGGGTGGCTATCTCGTTCCGGGGCTGTGGGATATGCACGCTCACCCGCTTCCCACCATCGGCGAGGGCGGCGGCTGGTGGGAGCCGGATCCCGAGACCTCGTTCGCACTGCTGGTAGCCAATGGCGTAACCGGGGTCCGCGACATGTGGGGCAGTCTCGAAGTCGCTGCTCGGCTCGCCAGGGAACGGCGCTCCAGAGACCGGCGCTGGCCGAGAGTATTGACCCCCGGCGGCATCATCGACGGCCCGGTGCCGTACTATCCGAGCCTCATCGCAGTGGGTTCTTCGGACGAGGCCCGCTCTGCCGTAGACTCTTTGTCGGCGGGCGGAGCCGATTTCATCAAGGTGTACAGCTCGCTTCCCGAAGACTTGTTTCTGGTCATCGTCGAGCGAGCGCGTGAGGTCGGGCTCGATGTCGCCGGGCACGTCCCCGCTGCCGTTCCGGCGAGGACCGCCTCCGAGGCGGGAATGAAGAGCTTCGAGCACCTGTACGGAGTGCTCGAGGGCTGCTCCGGGATCGAAGGCCGTCTGCTGGCCGACAACGTCGCCTTTCTCGATGCGAGGGCGGACGGACGGAGTTCGACACGGGACGATCGCCTCTGGTTCGAGCGACTGCTCGGAACCCAGGACGACGAGAGGTGCCGGGCGCTGCTGCGCGAGCTGTCGGACCGCCAGACGTGGCAGGTGCCCACCCTGGCCGCCCTGGCAGGTGTATTTCGCCTCCGCGATCCCGGCGCCGCCGAGGATCGACGCCTCGTCTACGTGGATCCCCGGGCAAGGGCTTTCTGGGGGTTGGCCAGCTACGATGAGACCCGGAGCTTCGGCGATACCGATTGGGAGTTGCGCCAACGGCGGTTCGACCGGGTCCGACAGGTCGTCCGAATGATGGTGGAATCGGGCGTTCCGATCCTCGCCGGTAGTGATTTTCATCCGACCGTGGCCTTCACATTTCCCGGATTCAGCCTGCACGACGAGCTGGAGCTGCTCGTGGAGGCAGGATTGTCGAGTCTCCAGGCGCTCCAGGCTTCGACCATTGAGCCCGCCCGGTTTCTCGGCGCGACCGACTCACTCGGCACGGTGGAACCGGGCCGGATCGCCGATCTCGTACTGTTGGGCGGGAATCCGCTGCAGGACATCAGGAATACCCGCGATGTGCGGGGTGTGGCCCTCGCGGGCCGCTGGCTGCCGCGTGACAGCCTGGACGCTCTCCTCGCCTCCGTCGAAGAGGGATACCGGGACGCGGAGCCGCCGACGTTGCCGGAGCTTCCCGCAGGTGCCGACCGAACACTCGACATGCGGAGCGTTCGCGGAGGGATCCGGCTCGTATTCCTGCTGGATCCCGAGGTCGTCGAGGCTTCCCTTCCGGGGTTTCTCGATCCGCTCGAAGCGGTGGAGCTGGCCGCACGCTCACCTGCTGTGGACGCATTTCTTGCGGTAAACTCTCAGTACAGGTCGTGGTACGTGTCGGGACTGGAGTTCCTCCTCGCGGACTCGGCCCGCGTCGATGGCGGCACACCTCGACGATCGGCGGAGGTTCGCTGGTGGCTCGAGACTTCGAGCGGAAGCGACGGTACGACGGGACCAGGCCCGATCGCTGCACTCTCGAGCGCGGAGTCCTCCCCTCCGAGGATACTTCTCGCTTCGTGGGGCCCGGCGTCCCGGGATCACGCTCGGATCGATGGCCGTGAATTCGACAGCGGCACCTGGAGCTTTCGGCTCGACGACCTCTCGGTTCGCATCGACCTCGTCTGCACGCCCGGAGGTGCCAGGTCCCGCTTCCCGACAGATCAATCGACCTCGCGAATCGCATGGGAGGGAGATCGAACCCCCGAGTGGTTCGAGATCACATCCCGAACCGGTGAACTCGGACGAGACTGTGACCTCCGGATGTCTGCCGAGGGCCTGCATCCGCTTGCCACGGGGCTCAAGCGGGCACCGTTGCTCCGGGGCCCCGAGGTGGGCGCCCGACTGATCGAATCGGGGCGTGCACGATCGGCCCTGTACCGGGTAGACTGACCCGAAGAGACCGAACGAAGACGGGCCGGGTCTGCGGACGAGTCTTGCCACAGGTCCTCGCGGGACCTATTCCGGAGCCACGATCGAGATTCTAGCACCTGCCTGGGAGCCGCGCGGAGAATGCAGCACGACGCCATTGCAGTGATCGATTTCGGGGGACAGTACGCGCACCTGATCGCCACCAAGGTCCGCCGCCACGGAGTGCTGGCCGAGATCCGCCAGCCGGAGGATCCGATCGAGGTGTTTCTTCCCTATCACGGAATCATCGTGTCGGGAAGCCCCAGCCTGGCCTCGCACGGCGAGGACTCCGACTACACGCGTGGCATCTACGATCTCGATGTGCCGATTCTGGGTCTGTGCTTCGGCCACCAGGAGATCGCCAAGCATTATGGCGGCGAGGTCGTTCACGGCGGACGGCAGTGGGGCCGGGCGGACCTGCATCTCGTCGGCGATCACCTGCTGTTCAAGGGACTGGGACCGGTCGAACAGGTCTGGATGAGCCACTACGACAGCGTGACCGCGCTGGGACCGGATTTCGAGGAGCTGGGCTGGAGCGTGACCACCGATGGCGGGCCGGATCACCGGTTTTCCGCCATCGGCTCCGACTCGCTGCGACGCTATGGACTCCAGTTCCACCCGGAGGTCGACGACACGATCCATGGCGACGAGATGATCGCCAACTTCGTGCTCGAGATCTGCGGTTGCGCTCCCACCTGGTCGATGGATGCGTTTCTCGACGATGAGATGGCGAAGATCCGTAGGCAGGTCGGCGACGGTTCCGTCTTTTTGCTCGCATCCGGAGGTGTCGACTCGACCGTCGCCGCCACGCTTCTGGCGCGGGCTCTGGGACCCGAGAGACTCGAGCTGCTGCACATCGACAACGGTTTGATGCGGAAGGACGAGAGCGCGTCGGTCGTCGAGTTCTTCCAGGGCCTCGGACTGGGTTCCCATCTCCATTTCGTGGATGCCAGCGAGCGGTTCCTGGCTGCCCTTGAAGGTATCGTCGAGCCGGAAGCCAAGCGCCGCGCGATCGGGAACACATTCGTGGCCGTCTTCGAAGACGAGGCGCGCCGTCTGGGGGTCGAAGGCCATCTGCTGGGACAGGGAACGATCTATCCGGATACCATCGAGACCGGAGGGACGAAGCGCGCCGATACGATCAAGACGCATCACAATCGCGTGCCGGTCATCGAAGAGATGATCGCCGACGGTCGCGTCGTGGAGCCCCTGGCCGAGCTGTACAAGGTCGAGGTCCGGGAGCTGGGCGAGAAGCTCGGAATCCCTCACGAGCTGGTATGGAGACATCCCTTCCCCGGTCCCGGGCTGGGCGTTCGTCTGTTGTGCGACGACGGCCGCGGGTCGGTCGAAGGGCTGGAGGAGATCGCGCCCCTGGTGGCCGAAGAGGGCCGCCGGTTCGGTCTCGACGCGAAGGTTCTCCCCGTTCGGTCGGTCGGGGTCAAGGCCGACCTCCGCGCCTATGAGCACCCGGTCCTGCTCACCGGCGAGGTCGAGTGGGAGACGCTTCTCCGTGCCGCCTCCGTGCTTACCGCCGAAGTGCCGGGCATCAATCGCTGCATCTGGAACCTGCGTACCGATCCCCCCGCGACCGCGGTTCCGCTGGAGGCGACGACCACGCGAGACCGCCTGGACAGGCTGCGCGAAGCCGACCGGATCGTGATGGAGGGACTTCATCACCACGGCCTGTACGACGAGATCTGGCAATGCCCCACGGTTCTCGTTCCGCTCGATCTCGCAGGCGACGGCGGAGAGCTCGTCGTCGTGCGCCCGATCCGGTCGAAGCGCGCGATGACGGCCACCCCCGTGGAGCTTCCCTCGGCCCTTCTCCACGACCTCCGCCGTGACATCCTCGCCCTGCCCGGCGTTTCCGGTCTCGCCCTCGACGTGACCTCGAAGCCACCGGGTACGATCGAATGGGAGTGATCGGAATCCCGGGCGCTGGGAGCGGAGGACCGTGAGCCGGTTTCTCCCCGCCCTGCTGATCGGCGTCACCGTCTTCCTGAGCCTCTCCGTCATCCGCTGGCTGCTGCGGCCCGAGCCCGCGCCGCCTCCGGAGCCCGAGGTTCTTTCGATGCCCGGCATGCTCGGCTGCTGGGAGATCGACACCGGCGACTGGGTATTCGAGGTGGAAGGCGACTCGGCGCGCACCACCGACGTGAGCCCCGATTCGGCGACGTTGGCCCTCCTGACCGTGCCCGATCGGATTCTCCTGTTGCCGGACTCGATCGACGAATGGCGCCGTCCGTTCGTCACCTACCGCGCCGCCCCCGTTGCCGGACGGTACGATGAGAGCCTCGGCGACTACCTCCGTTGGTTCTTGCGAGCAGACACGCTCTGGGTCGTCTGGTCCGATCGGACCGTTCGTGCCGGACTCGCGCTGCTCTCGGGGAAAGAGCAACTGGAGGGAGCCGGCCGCGCCGTGATCGAGCAGCGATCGAGCGACGCCCCACGAATCGGGGGGAGAGTCTCCGCGGCGGCCTGGAAGGTGAACTGCGCAACCGGACTCCGCGACATCCGGCGGTCCGGACCCCGACGCTGACAATGGAGAGTCGAGGAGGGAGCGGGAGAGGATGAGCAAAGACTCCGGTTGGATCGTGCTCGCGCAATTCGGGGCACGCTGGGAGGCGGAGCTGCTCGTCGGAGCTCTCAGGGCCGCGAAGATCCCGGTATTGATCGACGGCCCGGACACGGCCCTGTTCGGCCCCGGATTCAGCGGAGGGTTCGCTCCGGGGGTCGTGGTCCGCGTACCTCGGGAGCTCGCTGATCAGGCGGAAGATATCCGAAGCGTATTCGATGCCGGTCCCTACATACCGCTCGACGATGACGCCGACTACGGGGAGGATGCATGAGGAGAAGGTCATGGGCGCCGGCTTCCAGGCCGGCTGTCACGCTGCCAGCGATTCTTGCGCTGGCCACCATGGTCTTCCCGCAAGCCAGCGTGGAGGCCCAGGAGACGTGGCACCCGAGTCGAGCGGCCGCGCCCGATGACGTGGGCTCGCTCGACGCGATCATCGCCGCATTCTACGATGTCGTCTCCGGACCGGCCGGAGAGGAACGCGACTGGGCGAGGGACAGCACGCTGTACCTCCCGGGGGTCCGGTTCGTGGTCGTGTCGCGCTCCGATGACGGCGCGCTCGTCGCCCGGAGCTTCGACCACGGAACCTGGGCTTCAGGGTCGAACGAGTCGCTCGAACGGGGCTTTTACGAACACGAAATTCACCGCGTGACCCGGCGGTTCGGCCCGATCGCCGACGTGTTCAGCACCTACGAATGGCGGACTTCCGAGGATGGTCCGATAGGGGGACGGGGCATCAACAGCATCCAGTTGTTCGACGATGGTCAGCGGTGGTGGATCACCGGCGCGATCTGGGCGTCCGAGGAAGAGGGGTCACCGATTCCGGACGCGTACCTGCCCGACTGATCGTTCCTCACGGACCCGTGGGCTCTCGAGCGTCGTGCACGGCCGGAAGGAGCGGGTGGGTTCTTCCTCGCTCCCCTTCGAGTCCGCTCGCCTCATCTCAGGCCGGGAGCAGGATTTCGGGCGCGTCCGGATCCGGCCGGTTCAGCACTATCGTCATTCCGATCGTCTGGACCAGGTGGGTATCGCCGAGCGCGTGAGTTAGCGCGTCCCC
>JARRPS010000131.1:0-9397 GCA_037382625.1 Gemmatimonadota bacterium
ATCCGGCGATGGAAGGGGAGGGAGAGTCGTTCCGGGTGAAACCGATGAACTGCCCGGGCCACACGATGATCTACGCGGCCCGGCCCCGCAGCTACCGGGATCTTCCGCTTCGCCTGTCGGAGATCGCCAACGTCTACAGGTACGAGCGATCCGGGACGCTGCACGGGTTGCTTCGGGTCCGAATGCTGACGATGGACGACGGACACATCTTCTGTACGCCGGACCAGGTGGAAGACGAGATCTTCACCTGCATCGATCTGATCGACGTCGTGATGGGCACGCTCGGTCTCGACTACCGTCTGGACCTCTCCACGCGTCCGGAGAAAAGGATCGGCGACGACGCGACCTGGGATCGTGCCGAGGAGGCTCTTAGGGAAGCGCTCGACCGGACGGGTCGTGAGTACGGAATCGATGAGGGCGGGGGCGCATTCTACGGCCCGAAGATCGACATCAAGTTCAAGGACGCGATCGGCCGGGAGTGGCAGGGAGCGACGATCCAGCTCGACTTCAACTTGCCCGAGCGGTTCGAGCTCGAGTACATCGGCGCGGACAACCAGCCGCATCGGCCGGTGATGATCCACCGCGCGATCTTCGGCACCCTCGAGAGGTTCACCGGGTTCCTGATCGAGCATTTCGCCGGGGCTTTCCCGGTCTGGCTCGCCCCGGTTCAGGTGCGCGTGCTGCCGATCACCGATGATCACGCCGAAGGTGCGGCGGCGGTGGTCGATCGTCTGCGTTCGGCGGGGCTCGAAGCCGAGCTGGACGCACGCTCGGACACGCTCAGCTACCGGGTGCGGGATGGCGAGATGCAGAAGATTCCTTACCTCCTGGTCGTCGGCGATCGTGAGATCGAGGGAGGCACCGTGGCTGTCCGCGCGCATGGTGCCGACCGGAAGCAGGTCGTCATGCCGCTCGATGAGTTCATGGCGAAGGTGACCGCCGAGATTTCGGCCCGGGAGCTCGTGCCGTGAAGCGGCTCGGGATGAGCCTCCGTCGTGCCGCGAGCGCGGCTGCCTTCGCGCTGGTCTTCCTGCATGGGTCGCTCGCGGGACAGGAGCCGAACCCGGGTCGGACGCAGAAGCAGATCGAAGACCGGACGGAGGTTCTGGCCACGGTTCGAGAGCTGTTCCGGGCGCTGGGAGCGCGGGACGTGGTGCGGCTCGAGGCCCTGCACTTTCCGCATGCGCTGACCACCGCCGTGCGTACGGGCGAGGATTCGGAATTCCCGACGACGCGAACTCTGCCACAGGTGCTCGAATCGATCGCGGCCGTCACGGTGCCCATGACGGAGCGCATCTGGGACCCCGAGGTTCGGGTGGATGGCGACGTGGCGTCGATCTGGGCGCCCTACGACTTCTACGTGGACGGCTCGTTCAGCCACTGCGGGCACGATGCGGTTCACCTCGTCCGCGCGGAGGGACGATGGCGGGTGCTCTCGATGACCTATACGGTCGCCGAGCCGCCGGATTGCCGGCTTCACCCCGATGGGCCGCCCATCGCTTCGGGTCCGTCGCCCTGAGCGATGACCGCCCGCCGGGCGCGGCGATCCTGGCGAACTGGTCCCGGCTTCGCCGTTTCCCCGGCGGCGAACGCATATTCTCGCGTGTAATCGGGTGGCAGACTCCGTATTCGGGCTCGATCGGCGCGATCGTCCGGGAGCTCGAGCCGGGACGGGTGGTGGTCTCGCTGAGGGACCGTCGATCGGTGCGCAACCACCTGGATTCGATTCACGCCGTCGCGCTCACCAACCTCGGTGAACTGGCCAGCGGCCTGGCTCTGGTCACGGACCTCCCCGCGGGATCGCGGGCCATCGTGACCGAGCTCCAGATCGAGTTCCTGAAGAAGGCCCGTGGGCGGCTGGTCGCTGTCGGATCGGCTTCGGCTCCCCCCCGCGACGATCTCGACCACGGTCCCGTCGCCTGCGTGGCCCGGGCCGAAATCCGGGACGTTGCGGGAGAGATGGTCGCGATCCTCCGGGCCGAGTGGCAGGTCGGGCTCCGGGAGCCGGCTCCGGCGAATCCATTGCCCGAAAAGGGGGAGCCCGGCTAGCCTTTCAACGTTCGCCAAATTCGACACCCTGCTCCGGGAGGACCGATGTATCCCATCGACGTCAACTATCTGGCTGTCATCGCAGCCGCGTTCCTCGCGTTCGGATTCGGTTCGCTGTGGTATGGCGTCGTGATGGCCAGGCCCTGGATGGCGGCGCAGGGATTCACGAGAGAGGAGCTGGAGGCCGATCCGCAGAGCATGGGCAAGACGTTCGGGCTCACGTTCCTGGTCTACCTGTTTCTGGCGCTGGTCATGGCGATGCTGGTGGACCTCACCAAGCCCGTCGACATCAATCAGGGCCTCTGGCTCGGCCTCATGGTCTGGTTCGGCTTCATGGTCCCGGTCAACCTCACGAGTGTGCTGTACGCCCGTAAGGGTCTCTCGCTGTTCGTGATCGATGCGGTCTACCAGATGATCATTGCACTGTTGGTCGCTGCCGTAGTCACAGCCTGGCGGTGAGTGCGGCCCGATTCGAAAGTCGGTTGACCCGGGACGCCGGTATTCGCGTCCCGGTCCTGTGCGGAGCCATGTATCCCTGTTCCAACCCGGAGCTCGTGGGCGCCGTCTCGGCCGCGGGCGGCCTCGGAGTCGTGCAGCCGATCTCGCTCACCTACGTCTACGGTCATGAGTTCCGTGGCGGTCTTCGCCACACCCTGACGCTGGCCGCCGGTCATCCGATCGGGATGAACGCCCTGATCGAAAAATCGTCGCGAAGGTACCACGAGCGGATGGTGGAGTGGGTGGAGGTCGCTCTCGAGGAAGGCGTTCGCTTCTTCGTCACCTCGCTCGGCAATCCGCGTTGGGTCGTGGAGCGGGTGCAGGGGGCGGGGGGGAGCGTCTACCACGACATCACGGAGCGGAAGTGGGCGCTCAAGGCGGTGGATTCCGGGGTGGACGGGCTGATCGCCGTGAACCGCAGAGCCGGAGGGCATCCGGGTGATCGGAGCGCCGCGGCCCTCCTCGAAGAGGTGGCCGACCTGGGCCTTCCCGTCGTCTGCGCCGGGGGTGTCGGAGCCGAGGCGGACTACGTGAACGCGCTGCGGCTCGGATACGCCGGGGTCCAGATGGGGACTCGTTTCATCGCTACGACAGAGTGCGGAGCCAGCGACGCCTACAAGCGGGCGATCGTGGAGTCGGGCGAGGAGGACATCACCTGGTCGGAGAGAATCACGGGCACGCCCGTGGCCGTAATCCGAACGGAGGTCATCGAGAGCATGGGCACGAAGGCCGGACCGCTCGCCCGTCGCCTGCTCAAAGGTCGCCGGACGAAGGGACCGATGCGGACCCTGTACGCCCTGCGCTCGCTCTGGCAGCTCAAGCGTGCTTCACTCGACGACACCGGCTCCTTCGAATACTGGCAGGCGGGCCGCAGCGTGGAGGGCGTGGACGAGATCGAACCGGCGGGGGAGATCGTTCGCCGATTCGAGCGATCGACACCTCCGGAACTGCGAGCCGGACCGGTGTCGGCAAACGGATCCTGAGTGTCTCTACGCCTCGTTTCCGAGGTCGGGAACCTGCTCCGCCAGAGCCGCGGAGCGGACGCCCCCGTGCGAAGCGTGCCAGACCGGCTGGCCGCCGACCAGTAAGATCGCCTGCGGAGACTCGTGACGGATTTCGAGTCGTTCCGCCACGGAACGGGCCAGCGAGCGGTCGGAAACCACGTCGAGGAGGTAGATGGGCACGCCGGCGCCCTCGGTTTCGAATCTCCGGACTTCGCCAAGCGCACGAAGACTCGCGCCGCAACGCGGACTGTGTTTGAAGAGCAGGGCGATCTCCTCCCGGAGTGCCGCTTCGATCGCCGCTTCGTCGTGTACGGGAATCACGAATGCGCCCCCCGATGCAGCTCCGTCGTCCGCAACCGTCCCTCCAGTACCGTTACGGCCTCTCCTCTCAGCGTGACCCGATCTCCTTGCATGCGAACGCCGACCGTTCCCCCCCGTGCTGACACTTGCCGACCGGTGAGGTCGGACCTGCCGAGCCGGGAGGACCACCATGGCCCGAGAGTGCAGTGGGCGGATCCCGTGACCGGATCCTCGTCCACGCCGACCGCCGGACCGAAGAACCGTGAAACGAAGTCGGCCTCGGGATGTTCCCGCCGCGTGCGATCCCCGGCGGCTGCGGTCACGATGACGCCTCGGGCATCGATGCCGGCCAGCGCCCGGAAATCGGGCGCCACCTGCCGAACGATCTCCTCGTCCTCCACCTCCAGCAGCCAGTCCGTCTCGTTGCGGCCTGCAGAGACCGGCGTCACGGGCCGGGATCCCGCGTGAACGGCGGTGAGCAGTTCTTCGGGTGGGTCCGCGGGTCGGGCCGGAGTCGAGGGGAAATCCATGGCGATGCCGGTCCCGGACCGGACGGCCGTCAGCGAGCCGCTGCGGGTCTCGAAGCTCAGGGTCTCCCCTCTCGAGGAATGTCGCCCTTCGACGGCCGTCGTCAACAAAACGTGGGCCGAGGCGAGGGTGGCGTGTCCGCACAGGTCCACCTCCACCGTCGGGGTGAACCATCGGAGCCGCCAGGTCTCTCCTTCCGGGAACAGGAATGCCGTCTCCGAAAGGTTCATCTCGGCCGCGACCCCGCGCATCCAGGCGTCGGGCGCGGGGACATCGAGCAGGCAGACCGCAGCCGGATTGCCCGAGAAAGCGCGGTCGGTGAATGCATCGACGATGAAGAGAGGAGCGTGCACGGGAGGTCGACCTCCGGCTGTTGGGTTGATTCAGTGTTTCAGAGATACGGCGAGAAGAGCCACGCGACGCCATTTCGCAGCTTGAGCGCGAGGTGACGGTCGCGCAGCTCGGAGAGCGATACGGACCGCGAAGCCGAGATCCGCTCCCCGACAAAGCGCTCCATGCGCTCGGCGAACGTGCGGTCGTACACCTCGACGTTGAACTCGAAATTCAACCGGTAGCTCCGCGGGTCCCAGTTCCCGGATCCGAAGAGGACCCAGCTGCCGTCCACCAGCAGCAGCTTCGTGTGATCGAACGGCTCCGGCGAGAGCCAGACACGGCAGCCGGTCTCGAGCACCTGCTCGAGCTGCCCCGCCATCGCCCAGCCCACGACGCGCAGATTGCTGCGGCTGGGCAGGACCACGTCCACCTCGACGCCCCGGAGAACTGCGGTCCGAAGAGCGGAGAGAAGGGCATTGTCCGGCAGGAAATAGGGCGTGATGATCTGGACGGTTTCATCGGCACCGGAAAGCGCCGCCAGGAAGGTGTTGTACAGCCGCTCGAATTCGTCGTCGGGACCGTCCGAGACTCCACGGGCGACGGCCTCTCCGCGTAATTCGAGCCGCGGAAACCACCCCGGGCTGAAGAGCTCCTCTCCAGAGGCGAATACCCAGTCGCGGGCGAAGGTCTCGGCGAGGTGTCGGACCACAGGGCCCTCTATCCGGAAATGAAGATCGCGAACGGGAAACCTGGCTCTCAGCGAAAGAACCGACCCTTCCCGAATGTTCATCCCTCCGGTGAAGCCGATCCGGCCGTCGACGACCAGAATTTTGCGATGGTTTCTGAGATTCATATAGGGCATCCGCCAGGGCAACAGCTGACCCATGAACTCTGAAACGGGCACGCCCCGTCGGCGCAGGAGTTGAGTCGCCTTCGGCTTGCTGTAGGCCGCCCCCACCCCATCGATCAGAACGCGGACGGCGAGCCCACGCCGATGCGCTCGATCGAGGGCCTCGATGAATTCTGTGCCGGCCCGGTCCACGTCGAAGATGTACGACTGCATCATGATCGTCGCCGAGGCGGCGTCGATGGCGGCGATCATGGCCGGGTATGCCTCATCTCCGCATGCCAGGGGTTCGATCTGATTTCCGGGAAGAAGCGGGAGCTGCGTCACTTCCGTGGTGGTCGACGGGAGGCGGGAGCGCGGCAGCCCGGCTGTCCGAAAGCAGGGTGATCTCGTCTTGGATTCGCGTGCCACGTCGTCGGATCCGGTTGACGCCGAGGAGCAGGTACAGCAGTGCGCCGCCGAAGGGAACCAGCCAGATGAGACCGACCCATCCGATCGCCGCACGGACCTCTCGCTTGCGCAGGATGGCGTGCGAGGAGGCGATCACGGCCAGCACGATGTCCGCGAGTCCGATCAGAAACGGCCACAGGGCCGAGCTTCGCATCTGCTCCAGTCCGGTCGTTCGCGTTGACTGGGACCCGGGGTAGCGGGTACCGTTTCGTTCCCCTTCCGATCTCGGGCCCGAAGGGGCCGGAGGTTGGTGAAGATAACGGCGATCGAGAGGTCCGTACACGGAATGAGCGGTGAAGCGCGCCTTTCGAAGGCAATGCGTTGGCTTCTGGCCGCCGCCTGCTTTGTCGTCGTCATCGCCGGCGCACGCGCCGCCGAGCCGATACTCGTGCCGCTTCTGCTCGCCGTGATGCTCGCGATCATCTGCGTCCCTCCGATGCAATGGCTGAAGGGCCGGGGGGTTCCCGGGTGGCTCGCAATCGTTCTCGTGGTCCTGTTCGTGCTCGCGGTGGGATCTGCATTCGGGACCGTGATCGGAACCTCTTTGATCGATTTCTCGGCTTCGCTCCCGTACTATCAGGCGCGGCTGCAGGTCGAGCTCGCGGGTCTCGTCGCCTGGCTGGCTGCCCACGGGATCGAGCTCTCGAACCGCGTGCTTCAGGAGACCCTCAATCCCGGACAGATGCTACGTGTCGCGGGACGGATCTTCTCCGGGGTCGGAGACGTGGTGAGCCGCATCGGTCTGATCCTTCTGCTGACCGTGTTCATTCTGTTCGAGTGGTCCACGATTCGAAGCAAGGTGATCGTCGCGTTTCCGGAGACCGCCGAACAGCACCTTCGCCAGCTGTCTCGGGTGAGCGACAACGTGAAGCGATACCTGGCTTTGAAGACGGTTCTCAGCCTCGCGACGGGGTCGCTGGTGGCGCTGATGCTCACCGTGATGGGCGTCGACTACGCGCTGCTGTGGGGTCTGCTGGCGTTTCTGCTCAACTACGTTCCTACGATCGGCTCGATCATCGCGGCGGTGCCCGGTGTGATCCTCGCCTTCCTTCAGCTCGGGTGGGACGGTGCGTTGGTCGCGACGGTGGGGTACCTCACGATCAACGTCACGATCAGCAACCTCATCGAGCCTCGTGTCCTCGGGCAGGGTGTCGGCCTGTCGGCGCTCGTCGTATTCCTCTCGCTGCTCTTCTGGGGGTGGGTGCTGGGGCCGATCGGGATGCTCCTCTCGGTTCCGCTGACCATGATCTTCAAGATCTTCCTCGAGGGCATCGAGGAAACGCGCTGGCTCGCCATTCTCATGGGCCCGCGCGTCACTCCCGACAGCGAGATCGTGCCGGCGACCGAGGCGGTACAGGCGTGACGCGTCTCGATCTTCCGGTCTTCGGCGAAGAGACGGGCGAGGCGCTCCTCCAAATGGTCAGGCGCTCGGTGATCGGCGAGGACGAGGCGGTCGTCGGGCCGTTCGGCGTACGCAAGGTCATCTACGCGGACTATACCGCCTCCGGTCGCTCGCTCTCGGTGATCGAAGACTTTCTTCGCCAGGCGGTCCTGCCGCTGTACGCCAATACGCACACCGAGAGTTCGGGGACCGGACGCCAGACGACCCGGTTCCGCGAAGATGCCCGACGCATCATACGGCGGTCGGTGGGGGGTACCGAGGATCACGCGGTGATCTTCTGCGGCTCGGGCTCCACCGGAGCGATCGATCGACTGATCGGCGTATTGAACCTGCGGATTCCCAACGATCTGGACCGGCGCTACGGGCTCTCGGACCAGATTCCGCAGCACGAACGACCGGTCGTGTTCATCGGACCGTACGAGCACCATTCGAACGAATTGCCGTGGCGCGAGTCGATCTGCGATCTGGTGACGATACACGAGGATCTGCACGGTGGGATCGACCTGTCGGACCTCGAAGAGCGGCTCGCCGAGTACGCCGACCGTCCGCTGAAGATCGGCAGTTTCTCGGCCGCGTCGAACGTGACCGGGATCACATCGCCCGTGCGGGAGGTCTCGATCCTCCTGCACCGCCACGGGGCGCTCGCGCTCTGGGACTTCGCCGCGGCCGCTCCGTACGTCAGCATCGAGATGGGACCGAGAGGGACCGAAGGCGACGACGCGCTCGATTACAAGGACGCGATCTTCCTCTCGCCCCACAAGATGATCGGCGGCCCCGGGACTCCGGGCGTCCTGGTCGCCCGGCGCGAGCTCTTCCAGAATTCGGTTCCCGACGTAGTCGGAGGCGGCACCGTCTCGTACGTCAATCCCTCCGAGCACGTCTACTTCGCCGACCCCGAGCTCCGCGAGGAAGGGGGAACTCCGGCGATCGTCGAATCGATCCGTGCCGGGCTCGTCTTCCTGCTCAAGTCGGCGGTCGGTGAGGACCTCATACGGGAGCGCGAAGAGAGCTTCATCCGTCGCGCGATCGACCGATGGTCGGCGAATCCGAACATCGACGTGCTGGGCGACCTCGAGCACGAGCGTCTGAGTATCGTCTCGTTCGTCATCCGTTGCGAGAGAAACCGATTTCTGCACCACAATTTCGTCGTGGCCCTGCTCAACGACCTATTCGGGATCCAGTCGCGGGGCGGCTGTTCCTGCGCCGGCCCGTACGGCCACCGTCTTCTCGGGATCGACCTGGCGAGGAGCCACGAGTTCGAGAGAGAGATCGGACGCGGATGCGAGGGAATCAAGCCGGGCTGGGTCCGGGTCAACTTCAACTACTTCATCTCGGACCGGGTGTTCGAGTACATCCTCGATGCGGTCGAGCAGGTGGCCGACTCCGGCTGGGCCCTCCTCGACGAATACTCCTTCGATCCGCGAACGGGACTGTGGCGGCACGGGCGCGGGCCCGGAGCGCCTCCCCTGAGCCTGGATCAGGTGAGGTTCACCGGAGACGGCGCAGTCTGGCCGCGGCACCGGATCACGGAGCCGGAAGAACGCCTCGCGGACTATCTCTCGGACGCGAGACGGATACTCGGGGCCGCCGCGGAGGGAAAGCGGGACTGCGAGGGAAGCGTGGGGGCTGGACTGACCGCGGACTTCGAGAAGCTCCGCTGGTTTCCCCTTCCCGGAGAAGTCATCTCCCGGTAGCCGCGTTCGCTTCCCGGGTCCTCTCCAGTCCTTGAAGGGCGGGGATCCGTCCCGGAGTTCGGGACAGGGCAGTCTCGAAGTACCCTCGTGCTTCGCCCGGCCTGCCGGCTTCCAGCAACAGCTCCCCCAGGAGTTCGTGTGACGGCTTGTCGATGGCCGGGGGTCCGAAGGCCATCGGCAGCTCGCCCTCCAGCTCGGCCGAGGCCCGGATCCGCTCGAATCCGTCCGACTCACGGCCGAGCGCCAGCAGGTAAAGCCCCTCGATATGCATTTCCAGCACCTCGGGCCGCCG
>JARRPS010000132.1:0-6518 GCA_037382625.1 Gemmatimonadota bacterium
CCAGGCGCCGGCCATCGCCGCCATGCCGCCATCGACGCCGCCGGGGCCGTCGTCCCAGAGCGTGTCGATGACTCCCTCGGCATGCAGGGCGCGGGCGATCTCCTTGAGGCCGTAGCCGACCGTGCCGCCGACGAGAATCGGCTCGGCCTTGAACACGCCG
Source organism: Gemmatimonadota bacterium (assembly GCA_037382625.1). Taxonomy (GTDB): domain Bacteria; phylum Gemmatimonadota; class Gemmatimonadetes; order Palauibacterales; family Palauibacteraceae; genus Carthagonibacter. The sequence goes on from JARRPS010000132.1 coordinate 161, forward strand.
TGGAGGAGGTCCACCCAGGGCAGGCCGCGCCAGTCGTCGCGGCCGTGTCGCGTGGCGGGCGAGTTGTACTGGGTGTCGAGGAAGGAAGGCTCGGCCGACGACCAGTGGAACAGGCGCGCCTCCTCCAGCGTCGTGCCGCGCGCCGCGCAGTGCCCGCTCATGAACCCGATCCATGCGTCGAGGATCCGCGCCTCTTCGGCCTCGGTCAGTCGGTCGGTCGTGAAGCTCCGGAACCGCCAGGAGCGCGCATCGAGCGGGTCCTCCAACCAGCCGCAGCCGACCATGTAGATCAACGGCGTGGCGCCTTTCGCCGGAAAGGCGGAGAAGTCGTCGTTGAGGTCGAGCGAGGTCTCGAAGTCCACGTAGAACTCGACCGGCGCGGGGGTCCGCCAGAGCGCCTCGTTCGCGCGCACCCGCAGCGGCTGCACGAGAGGCGACGTAACCGGCTTCCGCTCCCGGGGCGCCAGCTCCGCCGTGATCCGGCCGAGGGCCGTGCCCCAGCTGCCGGTGTCCATTCCCGCTGTGGGCATCAGCTCGGGAACGGTGGGCTCCGGCAGGACCTCCCATTCTCCGCCGTCCTCCCGGACCCGGCGGATCCAGGCGCACGCCTCCGCCACGAGATCGGCGAGGGGCACGTCGCCCTCGAGAACGAAGTCCCGGTCCACGCGCCCCAGCCGCTCGAGGCACGAGTCGGAGCGCTCCCCTCCCTCGGGCCGCGTCACCCGCGCGAGCAGGTAGGCCGAAGGAGGTGTGAAGCCCTGCAGCCTGCCGAGCGCCTCGTTGTAGATCCACAGTTGGGTCGCGTACTCCGGCTTCCCCACGAGGTGGCCGTCCGCCGACAGGTCGATCGTCGAGTACTTCACGTCGATTACTCGGTAGTGGTGCGGCGCGTCGCCGAGCCCCGGGGCCCCGATAGCCGCCTCCTCCTCCGCGAGCGTGCCCGGCACGATCCGGTTCAGGACGTCGCTTCGCACCAGCAGGTCGGCCGCTCCGTAGGTGCGGCGCTCCGGGTTCCAGAGCACGGCCTGCGCGATGATCTCGCGGCCTCCGGCCATCTCGCGGAAGGTGCGCTCGGCCGAGGCCCGGCTCTGCGTGTCTTCCCAACCGCCGCTCACCCGCACCAGGTCGAAGCGCTCGCCGAGCCAGCCGAGGACCGCCTCTTCGAACTCGTTTCCCTTCCGGAACAGCGCCTGGAGGAAGTCGAAGCGGAAATCGTAGCCGGACAGACGGTCGTCCCGGACGAAGCCCTTGCCGCGGCCGTGCGCGTCCAGCCAGTCGAGCAGCGTCTGCCGTCGGACGAAGTTCCGGCCCTTCGACGCGCTCACCCACGCGTACCAGCGCGAGTCCTCGCCCGGGAGGTCGCGTGTGCCGTCGTCGGCGTGGATCAGGTGTTCGAGGGCCATTCGGGTGCTCCGGTCGGGGGACGTCGTCGTCTGACGTGCAAGATAGCGGGACGGTGAGACAACCGAGAGGCGCTTGCGCGATGAAGGGGGCAGGCGCGCCAGCCGGTCCGCTCCCCCGCCTGATTGCTGCTTGACCCGCCTCCGGCAGCCTTCCCGAAGAACCACGGAGGGCAGAATGATACGCATTCGAAATTCGATGCTGGCCGCTCTCTGCGTGGGGCTGGCCTGCACGGATCCGGTCGGACCGGAACTCACCGAGATCGTTGTAAGGGTGGACTGGGCGGTCGCGCGGCAGCCGGGATTCGTAGACGCGCGCTGGCAGGTGATCGAGTACGACGCCGATGACTGGATTCCGCGAGGTCCCGTCGTCGCGGAGGGCGAAATCGGAGCGGACGGCCTGTTCACGGTTCGGTTCGAAGCGGACTGCTCTGGCGGCGAGTGGGGGCCGAGCGGCTACCGGATCGAGGTAACCGGGCATTTCGAGACGCTCGAGGGGCGCGTGCTCCCGGACTGTACGGCGTGGGTTCCGCACCGATGCTCGAACAGCCGGCAGACGGCAGGAATCGGATACGGATCTCCAGAGGAGGCGTGCGAGCCGCCCCCTGCCTCCCTCATACGTACGGTCGAAGGAGGCCGCTGATGCTGCACTTCCGAGGCAAGGGCGTCCGCAGCGCCGTCGCGGGGCTCTGCCTGATCTCCGGATGCACCATGAGCCATCACGGGCTCGAGAAGGAGCGGGGATCGGGCACCTCGCAGAGTTTTCCGGCAACCGCCGGGAACGCGTGGCGGGCCTGTCTTCTGGCCCTGCACGAGCTCGGCCTGGAGCTGAAGGAGCTGGACCCGAACCGCCGGTACGTGCTCGCGAGCAAGGGCGCAAGCGCCTGGAGCGTCGGCGAGCACGTCGGCTGCTTCGTGCAGGAGGACACGGTGCCCGGCCGCCAGTCGATCGAGGTCGTGAGCAGGCGCGCGATGGCCACGAATTCGTTCGCCAAGGACTGGTCCGAGGACACGCTGTGGATGGTCGGCGTCCACCTGTCGCGCCTCGAGGCCGAGGAGCCCGGGCCCTGGCTGCGGGCGGAGGACGTGGACGCGTGCGTGGACGAGGCCTTCGAGATCGCGCGCGCGGCGAACCTCGAGATCGGTTACGACCAGAAGCAGCGCTGCCGGAAAGAGTCGGACGGGTCTCCTGAGAAGGAGGCCGAATGCCTGGCGGAGCGCGAGCGGGTGCAGGAGGGGTGGATCGTGTACGCCGATCCCGGGACCGTGGCTGCCTGTCTGGACGGGCCCCGAGGGGGCCGGGGAAGCGAATGACCGCTCGCCGAGCGACGTCTCCCGCTTGACCTGCGCCTGACCCGCGTGACCCAGTTCGTGGGAAACGGAGCGTGCGGCAGCGCTTCGGCGAAACGAGGACCCCGAATCCGGGAGGCGACCATGCGCGTGCGGATCCCCCTTCTCGCTGTTGCGGCGACTGCTGCCTTCTCTCCCCTTCCTCTGCCCGCGCAGGAGATCGCCCCGCCCGCACCGCGAGCCAGCCGAATGCGTGCGACGATGCGGGTCCCGAGCGGCATGGAATACGTGGGCAGGCTCGAGAGCTGGGACGCGGGTTCGCTGATGCTGAGCGGTCCGGCCGCGCCATCGGGAGCTCTGGAGCTGTCGGAGATGGCGAAGCTGGAGGTCAGCCGGGGCATGAAGGGCAACGCCGGCACCGGTGCCCTGATCGGAGCAGGGGTCGGGCTGCTGGGGAGCATCGTCGCCGGCGTCTTGATCGACTTCGAAGACGACACGTACGGTGTGGCGAGACTGAGCCTCATGGTGGTGCCGCTCGGAGGCATGGCTCTCGGCGCGATCACCGGAGCATTGATCAGAACCGAGAAATGGCAGGAACTCCCGATCCCGGGGAGTCGTTAGGCCTCGAGCTCCAGCGCCTGGGGCTGGGTTCCCGGCCGGGGGCTCCGGCGATCGGGTCAGGTTCAGCCCTCTGCTCTGTCGTTCCGCCGGGTCCGGAGCGAATGGCTGCTGGACCCCTCGGGCCCCGTAGTCCACCGAGTCAGGCGCTGCGCAATCTCCTGCAGCGTCTCGGTCCTGGCCCTTTGGAGATTCTCTTTCATGCGCGGTCCAGGCGCCCGCGAGGGCTTCGATTCAACTCTCGAGGCCTCCACGCCTCCCGACAAGGGAGTCGCCGCCCACCTACCGCAGACCGCGCACCACATCGTTCCGGATCTCGAGCACCTCGGACAGCGTGGCACAGGCTTCCGGGTCGGGATCAACGGTGCAGAGCTGGCTCCAGATCCGGCTGAGATCCCCTTGGATCCCGTCGGACTGCTCGGACTCACCCCGCAGCCGCGACTGAATCTGCTCGTTCAACCCGTCCCGGTCCCATGCGACGTGCTCGGGCAGGACGCCCCGTGCGTGACCGCCGGGGAGCCGACTCGCGCGAGCACGCCCGGCAGCAGGACCATGGTGCTGAACAGCACTGCCACCATGCCGATCGCCAGCATCTGGCCCATGCTCGCCAGGGCCCGGTCACTCGAGACCGACATGCTACCGAGGCTGCCCAGGGTCGTCAGTCCGGCCACGACGATGGCCCTTGCCGTGCTCGTGGCGAAGAAGTTCCGACCGGGCGGGAGACCGGCTCGAATCCGGTGCACGATGTGGATCCCGTTGTCGACACCAATGCCGAGCAGCAACGGCAGCGCGATCAGATTGCTGTAGGTCATCGGCAAGCGCAGGGCCGCGGCGGCCCCGAACGTCACGACTCCGGCCAGGAGGACGGGCCCGATCACCATGGCGGAATCGCGGGCGGACCGCATCAGAACGACCAGTATGACCGCGGTGGCTGCGACGGCGAGGAGCAGGGCGCGCCAGAACGCCCGGATCGCGGCGCGGGCCGATTCCAGTCCGTACACCGGCATCCCGATCAGGTCCGGCGCGACCGTGCCCACACGGTCCACGAACGCGGCCACCTCCGCGCTCGTCTCCAGCTTCCGCGCTGCTACGACCTGCACCCGGTGTGTCCCCCCGGTCCCGATCCAGCGGCTCCGGATCTCGGTCGGAAGGTCGGCCGCGGTCACCGGTTCGACTTCGGTGCCCGAACGGATGCGCCGCATGTCGTACGCGAGCGAACCTGCGAGGCTCCGGTCGAGGGTCGCGACCAGCCGGGCCTGCGTCTCCGGCCGCCAGTCGTCCAGCCACCGGGGCCATCGCCAGAGCAGAAATGCGAGCGAGCGCGCCGAGTCGGCTCGTCCGCTGCCCTCCGCCGTCGCGGCGTGCAAAACACGCTTTCGCAGCCCCGCAACGGACGCCACCGTCCGGTCGACCTGCGAGGCCGATGGAGGAGGCTGCCGGTCCGGTTCCCGCTCCGAGCCGAGCGTTTCCTTGATCTCCTCGATGATCTTCAGCTTCGCGGTCTGATCGGTCGGCAAGGACGACTCCAGGGTCCGCACCTCGGCGACCTCGGGAAGCGCGAGCAGCCGATCCGCCAGCGTGCGCGCTTCCGCCGGACTCGAGGCCAGAACGGAGATGGCGTCGGGTACGCTCGATGGATCACCTGCCAGCTCCCTGAGCGTCCGAACGGGCTCGGAGTCGGGATTGGCCATCCCCATCGGATCGTGGTCGAACCGAAGCCGCGGCAGGAAGAGGAGTGCGACGGCGAGAACCATGACGGCCAGCACGGTCAGGGCCACCCCGTGCCGGCCGGTCAGCTCGTGCGTGGCCATCGCCGCCCAACCCGGCTGATCCGATCTCCCGAAACGGACGGGATGGCTCTCGGAGATTCGGAACGGTCTAACGGACAGCAGAGCCGGGAGCAGGGTCAGCGTCATCAGGACGCTGATCAGCATCCCGGTTCCACCGATCAGGCCGAGCTCGGAGATGCCGCGAAAGTCGGTGGGAAGGAACGCGTAGAAACAGGCCGCCGTCGTCAGGGCACTGATCAGCAGCGCGGTCCCGACCCGTTGCCCGGTCAGCGCGACAGCGCGTTCGTGCCCGGCCCGTTCGCGCAGTGCCTCGCTGAGGCCGAGGCACAGGTGGGCGGCATAGTCGATGCCCAGCCCGATGTACAGGACCGCGAAGGCGATCGAGATCAGGTTGAGCTGCCCCACCGTGGCTGCCGCGAACGCGGCCGTGAGCGCCAGGCCGGCCACCAGCGTGAGCAGACTGGCGGCCACGAGGCGCAGAGAGCCCAGCCCTGCAAAGAGGATGATACCGACGGCCAGAAGCGCCACAGCTGCCGTTCGCCGGGTGCTGGCGTAGGCGCTTGCGATCGACTCGTGCTCCACGGCTTCCGATCCGGTCACCCGGACCCGGATCCCGCTGCTGATGGTCGATTCGTGGATTGAACAGGATGAAGCGGCGGCGTTCGGCCGGACAGGTGTTTCTGCCGGTCAGGATCTCCCGCCAGGGCAGATCGTAGCTCTGCCGTTGCATCTGGGCCTGAAACGCGGCGCCAACCCCGGCGACGATCCGCAGCAGTACGGAATCCCGAACGGACTCGGGCCCGGGGACATCCATCTCTCGTGAGCCCGGCTGGTCGTCCCGAGGCATGGCGAGCAGCCGGTCCAGTAGACCCGCTGCCGTCGGGTCCGCCTCGAGCGACTTCAGGTCGTCCCCGAACTCCGCCAGGTTGTCGCGCAACTGGACGAGCTGCGCGGTCTCCATGTACAGCAGCCCGTGCCGCTCGAAGTACTCGTCACCGAGTGGCGCGTGCACGTGGAAGAACAGGTCCGGGCGCCCGCGCAGGTGATCCGCGAGCCGGTGCTGCGCGATCTCCACCGTTTCGGGGGTGGACCCGTCGATCACTACCAGCACCTCGTTCCGGAGCTGGGGAAACTCCGCTTCGTACTCGCGGTCCACCCGGCGCCAGGGCAGCTCTTCGGAGAACATGCTGCCGGTGTCGCTGTTCAGTCCGAGGTGACCGACCGCGTACCCACCGAGCGCCACGGCGCCGGACAGGACCG
>JARRPS010000133.1:0-5875 GCA_037382625.1 Gemmatimonadota bacterium
CGTCGAACGCTATCCTGACGACCTGCCTGCTCGCGAGCAACTCGCCAACCTGTATGCGAATGCCGGACGTACGGAGTCAGCGACCGAGACGCTCGAATCGCTTTTCGAGAGTGACCCGGATCGGCTCGACTATCTGCTCCAGATCGCGACGATAGAGGCTGGAGCAGGGACTCCGGAGGCAGCCCGCGACGCCTACGAGAGGTATCGAGCCGCAGGCGGAGAATCCCGAGAGGGAATCCAGGAGTACGCCGAATTTCTGCGCTCCCGGGGCGACCTCGTCGGTGCAGAAACCCTGTACCGGGATGCACTTCTCCTGAGTCCCGATGACGCTCTTCTTCGGATCGGAGTGGCCGGGGTGCTGGCAACACTCGGGCACCATGAAGATGCGGAGAATGAGCTGACCGGAGCGCTCGAGTCTGCGGTGAGTGCCGAGCAGAGATCCGCGGTCGACAGCGCACGTGCGGAGCTCTACCTGACCCTCGGCAGATTCCGGGCGGCACGCGAAGCCGAGGAAGAAGCGCGGCGCGCCCGACCCGGATTCCTCGATCCCTTGAACCGGTCGCTCAGCGCGCTGCAGGGCATGCATCGCGTCGTTCCCTCCATCGGTCTCGCCGAGTCGCTGCGGCAAGTGGATGAGTTGACCGCATCCCTGCCCGGGGCCCTTCGCCCGCTGGCTTCGATCGGACGGTGGAAGACTTTTGCCGCGCTGGGAATGGGCGACAGCCTGCTTGCGATCCTGCCCGAGGTGGAGGACGCCGTCGCGAGAATCGGTATGGACGAGGTGCTTGCTCCCGAGCTGATGCTCGGCCGTGCGGATGGCCTCCGAATGCGGGGTGAATGCGGGGCGGCGCGAGAAGTATATGAATCGGCCCTCGCCGCGGGGCTCGAAGTGGAAGCCACGTCGGCCTGGATCGGGCTGTCCATGGCGAACCTGGAGTGTGGGGACGCGGAGGCAGCCCTCGCCGCGGCAGACTCGGCTCTCGCCCTCACCCCGGGATCTCCCCACGGCGCGCTCGTCCGCGCGGAGGCACTGGCTGAATCGGGCCGGGGGCCGAATGCACTCGATGCCCTGGAGCCCGCCCTCTCCGCCTGGAGTCGGGCGGACCCTGGCTTCAGACCCGCGGAGAGGGCGCGCCGGCTCGAGACGGAGTTGACGGACGCCGCAGGCTGACTCGAACCCTTTCGATGTCTGCGGTGATCAGCAGATCGTGACGGTCTTTCCCCTGATACGCACCTGGATGCACTGGTCGTCGGCAGCTTCCTGCTGGAGCGCGAACAACTGGAGCCCGAACTCCTCGTCGCACGGCAAAGGCTTGCCCGACTCTTCCACGCCCGCGACCTCGAATTCGAGCGTGATCGGCGACGACTCGCCGTTCGCGTACTTCTCGAGGACGAGCGCCGTCACCTATTTCCCGAAGCTGCAATAGTCCGCTTCCTTCTCTTTCGCCAGCTGGTGGGCCTCCCGGCAGGCCTTCTCTTTCAGCTATTCCTTGTCGATTAAGTGTCCTCCTCTGCAGAAGGGGGATCGCCACCGCGGCTCAGACCGCGGCATCGATGTCGGGGGTGCCTGAGTCTAATGGCCCCACCGGTGGTCTGTGAAGTCCGGACGCGCCAATACGTCCAGCGATCGGACCGATCGGTCCGGGACCCACGCCTATCGGGCCGACTCGATGAGCGCGTCCAGGAAAGCCCCGAAGACCGGCGTGTGTGGTCCGTAAACGTTCCAGGAGCTCGCGACACCCACGATACGCTGCGCCGGCAGGATGAACAGGTACTGTCCCCCGTACCCCAGGCCCGCCCATACCTCGACGCCCCCGCGGTCTACCCGCCACCACTGGTAACCGTAGCCGGCATTCCAGTTCGGGTTCTCGGGGGCCACGTCTTCGACGTGACGCGATACGGATGCGGCCACCCATCCTTCCGGCAGGAGCCGGATTCCCTGCCAGATGCCGTCGTCCAGGTAGAGCTGGCCGAATCGGGCTAGGTCCTCGGCTTCCAGGTAGAGCCCGCCTTCCGTGTCGGGAAGGCCGGCCGGCTCCCGCTTCCAGTGATACGATCGGATCCCCAGCGGGCCGAAGAGATGCTCTTCGGCATAGAGGTCCACCGTCCGTCGGGTGACGGTGCGCAGGATCGCGGACATCAGGTGGCTGGCGCCGCTGTTGTAGACGAACCGGGCACCGGGTTCTGCGTCCATCGGCTGCGACAGCGTGAATTCGACCCAGTCGTTGCTGAACTCGAGCTGGAGGGTCGTGTTCTCCGGACCGATCGGTCTGTCCTGCTCGTGCCACTCGATCCCGAGGCGCATGGTGAGGAGATCCTCCAGCGTCGCATCGGCGAATCTTTCGTCGGTGGCCGACGTGTCGTAGTCGCCCAGCAGCTCGAGCAGGGAAACCTCCACGCCCTCGATCTCCCCGCGTCCGATGGCGATCCCGATCAACGCCGAGGTGACCGTTTTCGTCACGGACTGCAGCGAATGGAGATCCCCTCCCATGTAGAACGGGTGCCAGTCGGGATGCTGGTAATTGAACTGGTGGGGGCGCATGTCGAAGCCCGAGCTGATCGAATCGTAGTTCCGGGCGTACCGCTCGCTGAACAGGAGCATGCCGTCTCTCACGACCACCAGTCGATCGACATTGTCGAACTCGCCCGCCCGCACGGCGCTGTCGAGCGCCAGAAGGGGCGAGGCATCGAGGCCCGCCGCCTCGAAGGAGGTTCGCTGCCAGGTCTGTGCGACGGCAGGGGATCCGAGCGCGGACAGTGTCAGCCCGGCGGCGAGGACTGTGGCGCTGGCTAGATCTCGGGCCCTGCGCGATCGTCCGTTTCCGGGATTCATCTTTCGGTACCTCCTTGCGGGTCACCAGCGGCCGGGTGGTTCACGGCTCGGGCACCGGGCCGAGTCGGAGCGTTTCCGACTCACCCGGACCGATATCGCGGCTCGCGGTCGCGGCAGTTCCCGTATCGAGGACCGTAACTATATCATTACTATCATGCGGGTTATATACCAAAACTTCCAGTGATTTAGAGGTACTGCGCAGGATTGTCGGAAGCGAGTCTCGGGCTTCGACGCGAATCGGAGGCGTGATCGATGCCAGGTCCGGCTTCGCGCGGTAGGCGAGCAACGGATGCGCGGACTCCAGACCGGCGCGCTCGGCGTGCGGAAGGTCGAACCCTCCGTGGGGCCGAAGGAGGTAGCGGATGGCGTGCGGTCCGTCCTGCGAGGCCCTGTAGTTGGTTTCCCAGTAGTTGTTCATCAAATACGAGAAGAGCACGGGAGCCGGGTCCACTCGTTCCCTCCAGCCGGTCACGATCGCATCGCACCCGGGGGAGCCGAACTGCACGAGGGGAGCGTCCACCGAGACCAGGTTGAGCCCACCCGAACGGTCGTGAAGGTCCGCCCATCTTTCGATCGTGTACCAGTTGCGATTCGCACCGGGAGCCTGGTCGGCGTCGGCCCGGAAGGGAGCCCGGGCTCCTCCCACGACGCGTTCCGTAGATGCGGGCGAGAGCGCCAGAGGAAACCGGACCAGCAAGGCCTCGGGTTCGAGAGTCCGGTCCTTGTCGAAGCGAAACTCGAGTTCCAGTCGATCGCAGCCGGCGAAGAGACGCGTGACCAGCGTGAGCCCTTGCCGGGTACCTGGCGCCTTTCGACGAACGACGGCGCGCCACAGTATGGGACCGGCATCGGTCACCTCGACGCTGCCGCTTCCGGCCGGCACCGAATTCGCCGGATCCCGCCCGGCTACGTAGGCCCACTCGGCCAAAGCCTCTCCTTCCGGCACGAGATTTCGGCCGGGACCGCTTCCGTCGATCCGCCGAAGCGACTCGATTCGACCGGAAAGGGGCGCAAACCCTACCTGGAGAATCCCGTTGTCCAGGAAGATCCGACTCCCCGCGTCAGCCACGAAATCAGATGGAGGGACCGACGGTTCCTTCACGTTCGTCCGACGAAGCCGAACCGAACCGAATCCCGGAACGGGCAGTGACCGGAAGGCGATCCCTCCTTCCCGCAATCGCTGACAGGGCAGCGGTTCGCCGTCTTCCGTCGAGACACCCGAGAAGTCGCCGGCGGTGCTCCGGTCGAGGACGACGACCTCGGACCGTTCCCAGCCGAGCGGGTTCACGACCTCGATCCAACCCGGTCGATCCTCGTCCGGATCCTCGATCTCGATCCGGTCGCTCAGAGAGGCAGCCACCAGAGCGTTCGTTCTCTTCGCTGCCTGCCGCACGAAGGCCTGTTTCCGGTCCCACTGGCCCCGCACCAGGTCCGAGTCGGGTTCGCTGATGCTGTTCCAGGCGCCCCAGGTGTGCTCGTAGGAAAGCAGCACGCTGCGCCAAGCGGCATAGACCTCCTCGCGATCGAGAGCGACGCCGCACATCGCGGCCAGCGTCTCGGCGGCAGTCAGCCACTCCGCCGATCGTCGGATCGACTGCGTCTCGCGCGCGGTCGAGGCCACGCCATCTTCCCAGATCCCGTTCAGGTCCGCCCGTACGACCGGGAGTTCGGTGCCGGCGCAGGCCTCGAGTGCGGCGAGCGCACTCTCGGAACTCCCGATCTCGAGTCGCGGCGATTCGTATCGTTCGTTCCAGGCACGGACCGTGTCGGACAGGGTGGGATCCGGGGGACCGTTGTCGGATCCGATATTGTAGCGCAGTGCGGTGATCGGGTGCTTCCAACCGCGATCACGGAGCGACTCGACGGCTGAGAGAACCCGGTCGGCGTCGAGGCGCGTCTCCAGGTGCTCATAGCCCAGGCCGGTGTGAAAGAGCGAGTAGCCCTCCCCATGCACCCAGACCAGCACCCGGTGCTCGCCATTCGGAGATTCCCACCAGAAGGGCCGGTCGCCCCAGGTGTCGAGGAAGCGTCCGATTCGATGCCACCGATTCGGTCCCACGGACAGGTAGCGAACCCCGGACCGGGCCAGCACGTCCACGAGGCCCCAGGCGAATCCGGGAATGTCCGTGAACATCGCGGAGCGGATCGAGACGCCGGAAAGTTCCGCGAGTTTTTGAGCCGGCTCGAGCTCCCGGATCAGGCCCTCGGCCGTGGCGATCCCGGTCAGCAGGTTCGTATGCAGCGCGTCCAGGTGAATCCAGCCGCGCCGAATGCCCTCCAGCAGTCGTTCCTTCTCGGCTTCGCCGTGATGCTCGAGATACGTCTCGACCGCCCAGACGGCTTCGGGATGCCAGACGAACCGCGCCTCAGAAGGAAAGGACTCACCAGCCGCTCCCAGTCGCAGCGCCTGTTCGAGGTGACTCCACTGCAGCTCTTCGACCTCTTCCTGCAGGTGTGTATATCCGATGTCGAGGTGCGTATGGTGGATCAGGTGGATCGTGAGAGGAGCCACGGGTTCGACCGGAACCCGCGCCTCGTACCTCGCGCCGCCGATCTCGAAAGAGACGGAAACCTCTGCGGTCTGCTCGACCGCCGGCACCTCGAGCGAGAGTCGGGTGTGACCGAAGCCGGTCTCCACCCGCTGCGTTCCGGCCTCGCTCTCGAGAGAGAACGGACCCCCCGCGTCGAGCCGAAGCAGGTCCACCCGGATCTCCTGGCGTGGGCCCTCGGGAGAGCGGACGATCGCAGGCACGGGGTGGCTGTCGATTCGAGGCTGAACTTGATGATCGAAGACGAGGAACCAGGTGCGCATACCGGCACTCTCGCCGCGGACCGAGAGCCTCACCGGCGCTCCGGGGATCACGAGCGTTGCCGGCACGTGCAGAAAGAGAAAGCCCATCGCGTCGGCGTACCGGTCCACCAGGGTCACGCGGAAATCGGCGCAGACGCCGTCGCTGCCCTTCCACTCGAGCGTCCCCTCGCTGGCCGCGTCCGGGTTCTCGAACCGCAGTACCGGCCGGTCGTCGATCGAGAGCTCGAACG
>JARRPS010000134.1:0-5834 GCA_037382625.1 Gemmatimonadota bacterium
ACCCGTATCGCGGCCGTAGGGTCGAGTGCCACGCTCCGGCGAGCGCTTCGCAGCGCCTCGTCCAGCCGGCCGATCTGGGCGAGGTGCTCCGCGTACTGCTGGTGTGCTTCCGCGTTATCGGGGTCGATCTCGAGCGCCCGCAGATAGTGGGTCTCGGCCGCATCCCACTCCCAGCGATCCCGGATCACGTTGGCCAGGGCCACCTCCGCACCCGCGTTGGCCGTGTCCAGCTGGAGGGCCCGGCGAGCCGCACGCTCGGCCCGCGCCAGGGATGATTCCCAGACCGCGGAGTCGGGAGACCTGAACCCGTTCCCCTCGAAGTAGTAGTACGGAACGTGCGCCTCTGCCTGCGCCAGCCCGGCCCAAGCGGGAGCCCAGCCCGAGTCCCGGGCAACGGCCGCGGCGTCGAGCCGAACGGCCTCCTCGACACCCTCCCGGCGCCCGCGCATTCTCGCCTGCGCCGCCAGATAAAGGTCGTATGCGTCGAGGTCTGCGGTCGGCGTGATGAGGGCTGAGGCATTCCCCAGACCGAGCGAAACTTCGAGCGCGCCGGCAATCGACTCGGCGATCTCCGTCTGCACCGCGAAGACATCGTCCAGTGTCCGGTCGTACGTCTCCGACCAGAGGTGGAAGGCATCGTCCGCATCCACGAGCTGTGCCGTGATCCGGAGCCGATCCCCCTGTTTCCGTACGCTCCCTTCGACCAGGTACCGAACGCCCAGCTCGTCGCCGATCTCACGCAGGTCCCTCTCCTGGCCCCGGTAGGCGAACGACGAGGTGCGGCCCGCCACGCGCAGCTCCCGGATCTTCGCCAGCGCGTTCAGCAGCTCCTCCGTCATCCCGTCAGCGAAGTACTGCTGCTCCTCGTCGGCGCTCATGTTCACGAACGGAAGCACGGCGATCGAAGGACGATCATCCTGCGAGAAATCGGCATAGGCCACCTGCAGGACGGCCTCGTCGTGGCGGGAGACCCCCTGAGGCACGAGCCCGACAGCAGCCGCGCCTTCCGCGGAAACGCTAGCTCTCTCCAGTTCGCCGGTTGCGGTGGTGCGACCCACCCACCACGCGCCTGACACGAGAGCGACTACGCCCGCCAGCGCCAGGAGCCCGGACGGCCAGCGCTTCGACGCGGGTTGCGCCGCAATCGCCTCGAGCTCGGAGGTCTCTGCGGGGTCCGTCCGCCTCATGCCGGAAGCGGTCCGCTCGTAAGCCCACGCGAGGACGAGGGCGATCGGGAAACCCAGCAGTACCAGGAAGGTCGCCGTGCGGAGGACCACGTCGGGAAGCGCCAGTCCCTCCGCGAGGAGATCGGCGACCTGGAGCACGACGAAGCCCACTGCGCCGTACACGGCCGCGACGCGGAACACTTCTCGCCGCTTCAGCTCCGCGAAGAAGCGCTGGTAGCCCGGGGTCCCGGACGGGGTGTCTGACATGGCCCGAAGATCGGGGGTGTGTGCGGGCCGCGGCAAGGAGATCGACCGGCAGCGCCGTGGCCGTCGGCTCTCTGGAACGGTGGACGAGATCCCCGACCCCTCTATATTCGGTCGACCGCCGCTGCCGGTTCGGGTCAACCGGCACGGCTCCAAGCCGCTGGCAAACCGTGGAGATACGCCGCACGTGATCCGAAAGCTGCTCGACCGGCGCGTACCCCAGATCGTCGGCCTGTACGTGGCCGGCTCCTGGGGATTCGTCCAGTTCGTGGACTGGGCCGTGCAGCAGTACGCGCTATCGCCGGATCTCGTGAATTTCGTCGTCACGCTTCTCCTGCTGCTGCTCCCATCGGTGGTCTGGCTCGCCTGGCGACATGGCGCGCCGGGACGGGACGGCTGGAGCCTGAAGGACGGCGGCGTAATCTTCGCGAACCTCGTCGTCGCGGCAGGCGTTCTCGTCCTGACCTTCGCGGGCCGCGAGCTCGGCGCCGCGACCACCGTCAAGCTCGTCGAGGACGACCAGGGCAACGTCGTCGAGCGCGTCGTCCCGAAGGCGGCATTTCGACGGGCCGTGCTCGGGTTCCGGTTCGAGAACGCTTCGGGCGATCCCGACCTCGACTGGCTGCGGCAGGGCTTCGACCTGGCGATCTCCTTCGACATCGGTCAGGACCCGTTCGTTCGGTACACGTTGGAGAACCACCCCTTCGTAAGGGATTTGCTGGGCGAGGCGGGCTTCGGTCCCGAGGCGAACGTGCCGATCGCCCTCCGGCGACGGGCCGCCGAGACGCTCGACATCGAGCACTTCCTCGAGGGAGTGTTCCGCGCGGACGGAGACACGCTCGAGGTCACCACGCGCCTCTACGAGACGCGGAACGCACGCCCGGCGGCCGAGCACACGTACCGCGGGGCGGACCCGCTAGAGATCGTCGACCGCGTCAGCATGGACCTGCGAATCGACCTGGGGATCCCCGAGTGGCAGATCGAGGAGGCCGTCGACCTGCCGGCGGCCGAGCTCCTGACGGAGAATCGGGAGGCTTTCCGCGCGTTGGCCGAGGCCGATGGCGCGATGGCCTCCGGCGACGTTTCGGGCGCGCGCGCCTCTGCAGAGCGGGCCGTGGCGCTCGATTCGACCTCGGCGATGGCCCACCTCCTGGCCGGCTGGATGTCCTTCTCCTCCGGCGACCTGGCCGCGGGGCGCCGCCACATGGACGCCATGGCCCGGTTCGACTGGCGGCTGCCGGAACGTGCCCGGCTCGCGATTCGCGCTCAGGACCAGCTGTTCTTCCGTCAGGACGCGGACGCCGCCCTGCGGACGACCGGCTACTGGTCGGAGGTCTACCCGGAGGACCCTGAAGCCTGGAAGACCCTGGCCATGGTCCACCTGGAGGGTTTCAACCGGGAGGAAGCGATTCCATACCTGCGGGCCCTTCTCGACATCGATCCGACGGACCCGGACGGGACCCGCTGGCTGGCGCGAGCCTACGCGGGCACCGGGCAGCTCGACAGCGCCCTCGCCGTGCGGCGACGGCGCGCCGAGCGGATTCCGAGCGACACGGAGAACCGCCTCGGAATCGCCGACATCCTGACGTACCAGGGGAATCTGTCGGGCGCCCGGGAGGAGCTCGAGGGCGCCCGGATGGCGGCGCCGCGCGACTTCGACGTCCTCGAGGCGATCGGACGTCTCGACCTGCGGGAGGGCTTGGTGGACGAAGCGACGCGGATCGCGGAGGAGGGGCGCGCCATTGTCCGCTCCGAGGAGGACCGCTTCGAGCTCGCCGGTTTCCAGGAGTCGATCGCCTACGCCCGCGGACAACTGGCCCCGCTGGAGGAGGCGTACCGGGAAAGACTCCGCCTCTCCCGCGACGTCGTGCTGCCGGTCGATCTGCCGTGGCAGATCGCCAGCTCCGAGCTTCTGGCCGAGTCCGCCGAATGGGAGCGGGGGGAATGGGCGCTGCGGCAGCTGGACAGCATCGCAGCGCTCGTCGACCCGCCGTGGAGCTACCAGGTCGGCTCCGCCTCGATCCGGATCCACCTCGACCGCGGCGACACGCAGGCCGCCCGGGAAGCCGCCAGTGACCTGGCGCAATACCGTGACGCGATGGGCGGCGGCAACTGGGAGGCCTACATCCTGTGGGCCGGGGCCCGGGCCGACGAGATCGACGCCGGGAGTTGCGCCGGATCGATGGCACGCTACGACGAGGCCCGCGAGCTGCGCCCGCTGGCACAACTGTTCGCGCTCGAGCGGGCCCGCTGCCTGCGGGAGCTCGGACGCCTCGACGAGGCCGGCGAGGAGATCGACTGGCTCCTGGCCCGGTGGCCCGGGGTGCAGGAACACCAGGTCGAGGCGGCGCGGCTCGCGGCCGCGCGGGGTGACACCGAGGAGGCGCTCGGGCACCTGGACGCTGCGCTCGCAACATGGTCCGAGGCCGACCCGGAGTATCGGCCGGCGCAGGAGGCCCGGGCGCTTCGCGCCGAGATCGCGGAAACCGAGGATCGGTGATCCGGAAACTGCTCGACCGGCGCGTACCCCAGATCGTCGGCCTCTACGTGGCCGGCGGATGGGGCTTTCTCCAGTTCGTCGACTGGGTCGTCGAGCAGTATCAGCTGTCGCCCGACCTGGTGAACTTCGTCGTCACCCTTCTCCTGCTGCTCCTCCCATCCGTCGTCTGGCTCGCCTGGCGACACGGC
Source organism: Gemmatimonadota bacterium (assembly GCA_037382625.1). Taxonomy (GTDB): domain Bacteria; phylum Gemmatimonadota; class Gemmatimonadetes; order Palauibacterales; family Palauibacteraceae; genus Carthagonibacter. The sequence continues at coordinate 4,119 of JARRPS010000134.1, forward strand.
GCGCCGGGGCGGGACGGCTGGAAGCTCCTCGACGGCGGCGTGATCGCCGCCAATCTCGTCCTCGCTGCGGGCGTACTGATGCTGACCTTCGCGGGCCGTGAGCTCGGAGCCGCGACTACGGTGAAGCTCGTCGAGGACGAGGAGGGGAACGTCGTCGAGCGCGTCGTGCCGAAGGCCGCGTTCCGGACTTCCGTCCTGACGTTTCCCTTCGAGTACGAGACGGGCGACCCCGATCGCGGCTGGATCGCGGACGCGTTGGAGCTCGGCCTCAGCCTCGACGTCGCGCAGGACCCGTTCGTCTTCGACCAGTACGTTTCGCGTCGCGAGGAGCGGGACCTTCTGGCAGAGGCCGGGCTTCCTCCCGGGACGTCCGCGCCCCTTCCCGTCCGCCAGCGTGCAGCACGGGACCGGGGCGTCGACTATTTCCTGGGCGCGGAGATTCGGGCGGAGGGCGATACGATCGTCGCGGTGACCCGGCTCCACGAGACACGCTCGGCGCGGCTCGTCGCGGAGCGGACGTATCGGGACCCGGATGCCCTCGCGATCGCCGACTCGGCCTCGGTGGACCTCCGGCGGGACCTGGGCGTCCCGGAATGGCAGATCGAGGGCGCGGTCGACTTCCCGGTCGGCGAGATGCTCACGGAGTCCCCGGAGGCTCTCCGCGCGCTGACGGAGACCCAGCAGCGGGCTTTCGACCAGAATGACATGCGTGAAGCGCTCGCCGCCGCGAGGCGCGCGATCGCGGCAGACTCGACGGCGGCATTTGCGCACATGATGGCCACGATCCTGTCCTGGCAGCTCGGCGATATCGAGGGCGCGCGGGAGAGCCGGGAGGCCCTGGAGCGATACGCGTGGCGGCTCCCCGAGCGCCTCCGTCTGTCGAACCGGATGTTTACGGACCTGCTGCTGGAGAACGACCCCGAAGCGGCGCGCCGGACGGGCAGCTACTGGGCGGAGGTGTACCCGCAGGACCCCGAGGCGCGGAGGTTGCTCGCGATGATCGCCGATAAGCTCGGAGACCGCGAGGCGGAGATCGATCAGCTCCGGGCGCTCCTCTCCCTCGACCCCACGGACGTGGACGCGATGGCCCAGCTGGGAGCCGCCTACTCCGCCACGGGCCGGTACGACAGCGCCCAGGCCGTCCTCGCGCGCCGCGCGGAACGGCTCGCAGGCACCGTCAGCAACCGGCGTCGGGTCGCGCGCGTATACCTGGACCGCGGCGACGTGGACGCGTACCGCGCCGAGATCGAGGAGGCGCGGGTCGCGGCCCCTGATGACGTGTCCCTCGTTCTGGACCTCGGTTGGGCCGACGTGCGCCAGGGCCGTTACGACGACGCGGAGAGCCGTCTCGAGGAGGCCCGCTCCCTCGCGCGGACGGACGACGACCGAGGGCGCGCCGAGCGGCTCGCGGCGAAGATCGCCAACGATCGGGGACAGTACGCTCCCCTGGAGCAAGCCTACCGATCGTGGACGCGGCTGGCGGCGACGATCGGATCGCCGAGACAGATCCTGCGGTGGGCGGCCAGCTCGGTCCTTCTCTGGAACGCGTCCGAGTGGGACCGCGGCGACTTCGCGCTCGCGCAGATCGACAGTCTCGGCACCCTCCTCGGGCCGCCGTTCTCGGGCGCGCTCGGGGGACCGGAGCTCGTGATCCACCTCGACCGGGGCGACCTCGCGGCGGCTCGGGACGCGATCGCCCGGCTGGAAGCGGCCTAC
>JARRPS010000135.1:0-10484 GCA_037382625.1 Gemmatimonadota bacterium
TAGGTGACGAGGACGGCGCCCGCATCCCCTCCGATCGTCAACAGCAGGCGATCCGCCTCGCGAGACTTGGCCTCGACGACACCGGCGATCTCGACGTTCTCGCCTTTCAGCATATCGGGCAGATAGGGTCTCACCAGGTCGGGAACGAAGACCGTTCCGAGGATCCCCAGAACGAGCCCACCGAGGAACCACCAGAACCATCTGCTCTTCTTCCCGGTCGCCGAACCACCGGAGCGTGCGGAGCTTTCCATCGTCTTGCCTCTCGTCCTGTCGCGTCAGCCGAGGACGCGCTTTAGGTATGCCTTCAATCGAACCCAGGCGTCGGCCGCCGGCCCCGCAGAATTCTCGGGATCGCGGTCCACCCAGAGCCAGAAGCCATGCTGCACATCGTCATAAATATGCAGGTCGTTCTCGATTCCCGCTTCCCTCAGGGCCCCGGCGAAGCGCTCGACCTCCTCGGGCGGAATCCCCCGGTCCATCTCTGCGAAGGTCCCGTAGATCGGATGGTCGATGTTCGAGAGCAGTTCCGGATCCTGAACCAGCCGGCCGTAGAAGATCGCCGTTCCGTCGTGGTTCTCTCCGCCCATCGCGTAGCTGAGCGCGACACCTCCGCCGAAGCACCACCCCATTGTGGCGATCTTCCCGGTCACGTCCGACCGGGCCCTCAGGGTCCGCGCGGCCGCATCGAGATTGGCGATGATCCGGTCGGGATCGGCCTGCGTCTCCTCCATCAGGGCCATGTTCTCGTTCCGATCGCTTCCCGTGCGTCCGCCATAGAGATCGGCCGCGAGCGCCACGTATCCCTCGTCGGCCATCGCGTCCGCCACCTGGCGCACCCGATCTACGAGCCCGTTCCACTCGTGGATCAGAATCACCGCCGGAAACGGTCCTTCGCCCTCGGGCAGGGCCAGGTAACCGGTCGTCGCGGGGTCCACCTCGAAGTACCGGATCGGTTCGCCGAGCGGCGGTCCGGCCTCGCCGAGGACGGCGGCCGGGAGGGTCGTTTCCTGCGACACGATACGAGCGGGCGAATCCGATTCGCCGGCCACCGGGGGAGCAGATTCCCGGGACTCGGCTGGCTCGCCGCAGCCCCAGCTGAACGCCGCGACCGCAACCATGGCGCTCAACGCCAGCCAGCGGTGCATCCGATCCGACCTTCTGAGCATCGACCAACTCCTGTCGGCAGTGTTTCCCCCGGAGCCCTCGTGGTCCGAGTGGGCGGCATCGACCATACAGGCCGCCCGCACCGATCGCCACCGCGGGGCTTGGCAACTCCGGCCCGAACGGGCCACCTTGTCGGGCCCGTGAATTCATCTACGGGAATCGGGCGGGCTCGGATTCCGAGTCGTTCCCGAACCCAGAAACAGACGAGGATCGATGTCGGAGTCGACGCCGGGTGCAGAGAGAGCTTTCGAGTCGAAGGACTTCCTGCGAACGAAGATCGAGGAGGACATCCGGACCGGAAAGTACGGTGGAAGGGTCGCGACCCGGTTCCCGCCGGAACCGAACGGATACCTGCATATCGGGCACGCGAAGTCCATCTGCCTCAACTTCGGGGTGGCGGAAGAGTATGGCGGTACCTGCAACCTTCGCTACGACGACACGAATCCGGACACGGCCACGCAGGAATTCGTCGACTCCATGCAGGCGGACATCCGCTGGCTCGGATACGACTGGGATGACCGGCTCTACTTCGCCTCCGACTACTTCGAGCAGTTCTACGAGTGGGCGGAGCAGCTGGTGCGCGAGGGAAAGGCGTACGTCGACTCCTCCAGCGAGGAGGAGATCCGCGAGCTGCGCGGCACGGTGACCGAGCCCGGCCGACCGAGCCCCTACCGCGGCCGTACGCCCGAGGAAAATCTGGATCTTCTGCGCCGGATGAAGGCGGGGGAATTCCCGAACGGCGCCCACGTGTTGAGGGCGAAGATCGACATGGCGCACCCGAACATGGTGATGCGCGACCCGTTACTGCTCCGGATCCGCCACTCGCCCCATTACCGTCGAGGCGACGCGTGGTGCCTGTATCCGATGTACGACTACGCGCACTGCCTGGAGGACGCGATCGAGGAGATCACGCATTCATTCTGCACGCTCGAATTCCGGAACAACCGCGAAGTCTACGACTGGGTGCTGGACGCGGTCGGGATCGAGCGACCGCGGACCGAGCAGACCGAGTTCGCCCGGCTCGAGCTGGACTACACGGTACTCAGCAAGCGACGGCTGATCCGCCTGGTCAACGAGGGCCACGTGGCGGGTTGGGACGATCCGAGAATGCCGACCATCGCCGGCATTCGGCGGCGCGGAGTGACCCCCGAGGCGGTGAGGGCGCTCTGCGACAAGGTCGGGGTGGCGGACGTGAAGAGCCGTACGGACTACGCACTGTTCGAGTACGCGATCCGGGACGACCTGAACTGGCGCTCTCCCCGACGGCTGGCGGTCCTCGATCCTCTCAAGGTCGTGATCACCGACTATCCCGAAGACGGAGAGGAATGGATCGACGCCCCTTCCTTCCCGCGGGACGTGGACAAGGAGGGATCCCGGCGGATGCCCTTCTCTCGCGAAATCTGGATCGAGCGGGCGGACTTCATGGAGGACCCGCCCCGCAAGTTCCACCGTCTCGCGCCGGGCCGGGAGGTCCGGTTGCGGCATGCGTACGTGATCCGCTGTGACGAGGTGATCAAGGATCCCGGAACCGGTGAAGTGGTCGAGCTCCGTTGCTCACACGACCCGGACACGATGGGCGCGAACCCGACGGATGGAAGACGCATCAAGGGCACGGTCCACTGGGTATCGGCCCGGCACGCGCTGCCCGCCGAAGTGCGGCTGTACGATCGGCTCTTCTCGGTGGCCGATCCGGACGAGGGACTGGACGAAGGCGAAGACTTCACGAAGAACCTGAATCCGGACTCGCTCGTCGTCGTGAATCCGGCGTGGGTCGAGCCTTCGCTGTCCACGGACCCGCCGGGCAGTCGATACCAGTTCGAGCGACAGGGCTACTTCGTCAGCGATCCCGTCGATTCGGCGCCGGGGGCTCTGGTGTTCAACCGGACGGTGACCCTGCGGGACAGCTGGGCGAAGATCTCGGCGAAGGGTTGAACGGAAGGGCCATCGGCCCATCCACCTATTCGCAGCCGAGCTCGAATCGAGTGGTGACCGTGTCTTCGGGCAGGACGGTCACGGTGCGCGGATTCTCACCCGCCACGACACAGTTGAGCGGTACTTCGCGGAGACGGACCAGGTGCGGGATGGCCGATATGGCGGGGAAGAGAACGGACTCCCCGGCCAGAATGGAAGAGGCGAACACGCCCCCGTCCACCGTCACCAGGACGTTGCGAACCGGCGGGTTTCCGGCGGCGACGACCACCTCGACGTTCAAGGCTCCGACAGCCTGCCGACCCGTCGCCCGAATCACTCCGCGAGGCGCCGTGATCCCGGAGTTGATCCGGTCCTCGTAAACCCACGTACCGGCCACATTCGGAACAAAACGGTAGCGATCGCTGTTCCGCAGCGTGTCACTCCGAATCACGACGCCGGTCGTCGGCTCCTGTAAGGATCGAAGAAGGTGGCTCTGCACGTCCCGGTTCAGCCATTCGACGGTGTCGCCGGCGACCACGAACAGCGTGTCTCCGCCGAGAGGTGTGATGAATCGGTCCGAGAGGATCTGGACCTGGTGGGCCGTGACCTGCAGGTCGAACTCGGCCCCGTAGTCGTTCGTGCCTTCGATGTATGCATCCACCTCGATCGGCCCCAGCACCGAACCGGCCGTCAGGAGGACTTCCGAGACTCCGAGGGGTCCGGTCGTATCCGATGTCGCGGAGAGAGAGCCCACGCCGCGACGGATTTCCCAACGCACCCGGACTCCGGGCACGGCGAAACCGAGTCGGTCCGACGCAGCGACCCGGAGCGGAAGACGGAACACCTCGAGCGTGCTGCCCGTCTGCCCGTCGCCGCCGAGAATCTCGAAGGCCGAGATGAGAGAGTCCTGCGAGCCGCCGCTCGACCCGCCGCCACCGCCCGACCCCAGGAGTGGCGGGTTGTCCGTGTCACAGGCGACCGACATGAGCCCGAGACCGGCCGCGAGCAGAAGCGAACCCGCAACGCCGGCGATGCGGGTCCGGCCGGTCCTGCCGCTCAGCGGTCCCTGCCGACGTGCCGGACGGCGTAGTCGTAAGAGCGCGCGGCGAGCCTCTCGGCCACCCACAGGGTGCCGCGCGCCATGGCGCCGATGGCATGGTCCACGACCCGCCCCCAGGCGAGGAAGAACGGACGGCCGACGACGAACGCCATCACGCCTCCGAGCATGAGCAGGAACAGCGCGGGCACCGCCCACGCGGCCACGACCAGCGGCATCCCGATCAACGACATCATTGCGGCACCTCCCTCCGCATGGGCCACGCAACCGGTCATCACCGGATGCGATTCCAAAAATACGCACCCGGGCCCGCGGCTGCGAATGATGAGGCGGTCCGTACATCGGCCCCGACACAGAGGACTCCGGCACATCGGGCCGCTGAGGTGTATCGTTCGATGCGTAGTCCCGTCAGAAACGCGGTTCCAGCACGAGGTGAATCGGAGTGAACGGGTCCCAGGTGAGACTTCTGCTCATCCTGCTCGTCGTCGGCATCGGGGCGGGCGCCTTCCTGATGTATGGCCTCACGCGTGAACCCGACGTGGACGGTCTCTGGGCCACCGCCGACTGCGGCGGAGTCCTGAGCGATCTCTTTCCTCGCAACGATCCCCTGGCGGTCGAGATCGGAGCGGGGGGACTCACGATCTACGGGAAACGGAGTGACCGGCGATTCCGCTTGCTGGAGACGCGGCGCACGGAGCTGGATGCCTGGCGGATCTTCGTGATCGATGAGAGCGGAGAGACTCTCGACTGGCGGCTGGAGCCCGGAAACCTTCTGGAATACGACGGAGGCGAATGCCGGGTCACGCGCATCGACTGGAAGACGGCGTGCGAAGCGATCTTCGCGCCCCGCGAGGCGAGGGGCGGCCCTTCGAGCCCCGACAGGTGCGCGGTCGGACCCACAGCGGGTCCCGACGACGGCTGATCAGCGCCGCTGGAGCAGCGCCGGACTTTCCCGCCGGAGGACCTCGGCCAGCAAGTCCGCGAACTGTTCCACCGTCTCGCTCAGGGCTGCGACTTCCTGCTCGATGCTGGGGCCGGCGCTTTGCGCCCGCAATATCGAACGAGCTCCGAGCTTCGTCGGCTTCCGGTCCGGATCCAGCACCCGCCAGGTGATGTCGAGCACCGCCTCGCCGGTGGCGTCCGCTTCGAATCGGTGGATGCTCCCGGTGACGATCCACTGGGTGAGTGTGGTCGCGCGCCACGGGTGCGAGTAGGCGGTTACACCCGGAATGCGTTCATCGAGGCTCGCCGCGAGAACGCGCTCGAACCCCTCGTTGAGAGACTCGGCCCAGCGCGCCGCCTCGACCGGGTCCACTTCGTTCGGACCTACCCGCCTGACGAACTGGGCCCGGTCCAGGTACCCGGGAATCGTGAAGGGTCCGACCCCCACGTTGACGCGCTCGGTATCGATTTCGGAATCGGTGGAGGAAGCCGCTTCCTCCCCCCCACCCAGCAGGTAGAAGCGGGTCGGATCCTCCTGTGGACCGAAGGAGCAGCCTCCCATCAGCACGGCGATACAGAACCCGATGATCGCCCGTCCCGACTGTCCGAATCCACTCGGACGGCGGCTTGTCGTCCGCGACTGCCTCATTGATCGCTCTCCCCGTAGTCCTTGCCTCTCAGCAGCGAGCTCGGATTCCTGTCGAGGGCCTCCGTCAACGAGCGGAAGGCCCGCCGCTGCCGCACCGATCTCGTAGAGCGCTTCGTTCAGTCGCGTCGCCGTCACGCCCTCGGCCTCCAGCAGCACCCGGGTCTGTACGAGCGTCTGCTCGAGTGCGAGCATGGCCGAATCGGCGCGCACCATCGCAGCCTCGGCCCGGCTGCCGACCGGTCGGACGACGGAGTCCGCGCCCGCCATCAACCGTTCGGCGGACGCCATCGCTGCCCGCGCGCTCGCAAGGGTCTGCGGGAGGTTGTCCGCTGCCGCTTGCAGCCCCGGACTGCTCATCAGCGCTTCGACGCCCTGGACCGTATTGGTGAGCGACTCGATCAGCGAGTCGGCATCCAGAGAACTCAGCTTCGCTACGAGCTCGTTGATCGTGCCCTGCAGTTCGCTGAGCCCCGTATTCGCAGTGGGAATCTCCCGGTAGTCTCCGTACGCCACGCCTTCGAGCCGATAATCCGTGTTCGGGAGAATCTCGAGGCCGATGAACTTCTTCCCGGTGACGAAACTCTCCTGCACCAGAGTGGCCCGCATGCCGGCATCGATCAGCGTATCGACCAGGGCCGGGGTGACCTCCCCCGCGCCACCGTGCTTGATCACGAGGTCGCGATCGATTTCCCAAAGCACCGGAACCCGGAACTCTTCCGCGACCCGGGACCCGCCCGGAATCGCGAGCCGGATCTCCCGGACGTGGCCAATCGTCACGCCGCGCAGCTTCACCGCTGCGCCCGGATCGAGCCCTGCCACCGACCCGTCGAAGTAGGAGACGAAGGGATACGTCTCCTTGAAGAGGCTGCTGGAGCCCAGTACGGCAATGGCTCCCAGGAGCAGTACGATCGCCCCGATGACGAAGAGTCCGATCGAGCGCGGGCTGGCCTTAGCCATCCTCACCCTCCCCCCTCGTCATGAACGTGCGAACCGTCGGGTGGTCGCAATGGTCGCGCAGCCACGTGGGCGGTCCGCTGGCGATCATGGTTCTTGTCTCCGCGTCGAGAAAGATGCTGTCGGTGCCGATCGCATAGATGCTCGGCAGTTCGTGCGTCACCATGACGACGGTCGTGTCCAGGCTGTCCCGCAACTCCTGGATCAGGTCGTCCAGACGTTTCGAGCTGATCGGATCGAGTCCGGCCGAGGGCTCGTCGATACAGAGGATTTCCGGGTCCAGCGCGATCGCACGCGCCAGACCGGCCCGTTTCTGCATCCCGCCGCTCACCTCCGACGGATAGTAATCCTCGAACCCCCTGAGGCCCACCATCGCCAGCTTCAGAGCTGAGATCTCCCGGATCTCCGGGGCGGCGAGCTCCGTGTACTCCTCCAGCGGCAGAGACACGTTCTCGGCGAGCGTCATCGAGCTCCACAAGGCCCCGCTCTGGTAGAGGACCCCGAAGCGGTTCATGATCTGCTGGCGCTCTTCGGCCCCGAGTCCGGAGATCTCGACACCGTCCAGCAGAACGCTGCCTGCCGCCGGATCGAGCAGACCGAGGATGTGCCGGAGCAGCGTGCTCTTTCCGCATCCGCTCCCGCCCATGATGACGAAGATGGAGTTGCGAGGAATCGCGAAACTCAGCTCCCGCTGCAGGACGAAGTCCCCGAAGGCCATCGTGAGGTCGCGGACCTCGATGTGTGGCTTCTCGCCCGGCCGGATCGTGGGTGCGATGCAGGCCGCACTCATCTCTCAGATCCCCAGCACGTAGAACACCCAGGCGAACACGCCTGCGGCGCTGATGATCGCAACGATCGAGGACACGACCGCGGCCGTCGCCGCGTCCCCTACGGCGGAAGCGCTGCCGCCGCAGCGCATCCCCTCGCGGCAGCCGGCGAGGGCGATGAGCACGCCGTACACGAGCGCCTTGAAGAGCCCTCCTACCAGGCCGGAGATCGACAGCGCTCCCATCGTCTGGTTCCAGTATGTGGTCAGCGACAGGTCGAGCATCGTCATTCCGACCAGCGCCCCCCCGGCGATCCCCATGAGCACCGAGTAGAGGGTCAGCAGCGGCATCATCGAGGAGAGCGCCAGGACGCGCGGTACGACGAGAAACTCCACGGGCGAAATACCCAGGGTCACGAGGGCATCGGTCTCCTGATTCACCTTCATGCTTCCGAGCTGCGCGGCGTATGCGGCGCCGCTACGACCCGACATCACGATCGCGGTCATGAGGGCTCCCATGTCCCGCGCCATCGCCACCCCGACGAGGTTCGCGACGTAGATCGTGGCGCCGAACTGCTGCAGCTGCACCGCGCCGACGAACGCGAGGATCGCACCGAGCAGGAAGGAGACGAGTGACACGATCCCGAGCGCTCCGGCACCGGCCTGTTGCACGAGCAGCCACAGATCGCGCGTTCGGTACCGGCTGCGTCCCGTCAGGAACCGGCCCAGCGCCCGGGTGGTCTCTCCGAGGAAGGTGACCGACTCTTCGGCCTCCTCGATCGTATCCAGCGTGGAGGTTCCGACACGATCCAGGAGGGGACCCTTTTCTTCACTGCGGCGCGCATCCTCCCGTGCCGGCGAGGACTCCGCCAGTGCGAGCAGCCGCCCGGCGCCATCGGGCAGTCCGCGCCGATCCACGACCGCGCCACGATCCGCTGCGATCGCCTCCAGGCGGACCAGGAGTGCCAGGAAGCCCGAGTCCCAGCTCTCGAGATCCGCGGTATCGTAGCGCAGGACTGCTCCCCGTCCGAGAGATGCGACCGCGCGTTCGATCTCTTGCGCATCGGGGGTGGCGCCTTCGATGTCCCAGTGACCTCTCGCCGTCAGCGTCAGTCCTTCCGGTCTCGCTGTCGCCTCGATCCGGGGCCCGGTCAAATCCCCCGCTCCGGGACGGGTGGATCTTCGTTGACGGCCGTCGTATCCGGCGATCGTCCCTCGAGGTCGGGTGCGGGATCCAGAGTGAAGAAGAGGTCGGCCGAGAAGCTGTCGATTCCCTCACCGCTTCCGGACACCCGACTCAAGTAAACCGTCAGCCGAGCGCGTTCGCCCCGCGACCTCACCGTGAGGATACGGGCCGGAATCCCGGGGGCGGCCGAACTGTCGGACTGAAACGACCGGGCGGACTCGACCGCCTTCTCGAGCCGAGCCGTCACCAGGGCGCCCGCTGCATCGGCGAGCGTGATCGTTCCCGCCTCGGCGTCCCAGGACAGCTCGTACGATCGGCCGTCGATCGTGAGGGAGTCGGAACGCTCGCCCCAGGCGCTCCAGTCGCGGACCGCCCAGTCTCGTCCCGAGACGTCCAGCGGCTCTGCGTCGTTGACGGCCTGCAGGTTGTATTCGTCCCCGGCCATCCCTGCCCAACGATTTACGTACCCCACGCCCATGCGTGCGACGATCGACTCCGTCCGAGTCTCGATCTCGTCGTCCGTCATCCGCCCGGGATCGATCCCGACCGTGTCCACATCCGCGAGGCCCGATTCGAACCAGGGCTCGATCGCCTCGACATCATGCGTCCCGACCAGGTAACGCACCACGGCGCTCATCTCACGCCGGTCCTGGAACGTCGGTTCGGTCGCCGGCGCCGAGATCCGACCGTCTGCCAGCATGCCGTTTCGCGCGAGAATCTCCCGGAGGCGGTCCACCTGGCTCCGCTCCGAGACCGCGTAGGCGCCCCAAGGACCCGCCAGGGTCACGAATGCGCCGACGGCGAGCGTGGCCGGAATTACCTTGAGCGAGCCACGGCGACGCACGATGTAGAACAGGGCGATCCCGGCGAGCCACAAGGAGAGCACCACCAGGAAGTAGCGACGCTCCGTAACGCCGTACTGGTCGATCCGCTTCCAGATCGCCGCGAGCAACATCCCGATCGAGGGAATCAGTGCGACCCAGAACCACCGCGCGTAGGTGCGCACCCAGCGGTTCTCCTCGGTCTCCTCGATGGGTCGCAGCAGGAGCAGAGAGAGGATTCCGGCCACGGCGACGCTCGACACCAGCCATCCGATCCATCCGCTGGGCCACTCCTGAGTCACCAGAACCTTGCCGAGATAGGCCGTCAGAATGACCAGGTAGAGCGCCACGATCGGTGCCAGGATGTACTGCCCGAAGACCTTCAGCCCGTGCGGAAAGAGCCGGCGTGATTCCAGGGCCGCAAAGTCATGGGGGACTCCACCGAGGAAGAACCAGGGATGGAAGACGAACGCGAGAATGAACCAGAGCCTCCCATACCACTCTCCATCCACTTCGAGACCGAAGAGATTATCGATGGCCAGCAGAGCGATCGAGAGACCGAAGTAGAGAACTGCGGCGAACAGGGTAGCCACGAGAAAGCGCAGGAACAGCGACATGTTGTACTGCCAGAAGCCGTTCTGCTCGTTTACCCCGAGGTAGGGACCCACCGCGACGAACAGGTGCAGGCCGAGCCAGAGCTGGAAGTACCGATCGAGCGCCACATCGTCCGACCACCCCGGTCTCAGCAGGTAGATCGCGAGGAGAAGCAGCGCCCCGGCCGACATGGCGGCCACCCGCCCGACGACGCTCCAGTCACGCCGTTCGGCCACCGTTTCCAGTCCGACGAACAGGGGCAGGCCCAGCGAGGCCGGGTACAGAACCCGGAGGTAGACTTCCTCGCTCTCCCCGGCATCCACGAAGAGGATTCCCGCGATGGCGGCGATCACGCCGCAGAGAAGCGCCAGCGGAAACCGCCGGGCCGCGGCGGCCGCCTCTTCCGCGAGCCGTGCGAACGAGGGAAGCTTCATGCGGCG
>JARRPS010000136.1:0-5781 GCA_037382625.1 Gemmatimonadota bacterium
ATCGCCCTGCCGCTGTTCGCGACCATCTTCGTCGCGAAGCTGTTCGGGTGGGCGGACGTCTCGGTCACCGATGCCGAGGGAGCGTGGGTCGGACTCCTGTTCAGCGTGCTCACGGTCTTGTTCTTCGAGGCGTTGCCCGAGGAGCTCGCATTCCGGGGTTACATCTACAGCAACCTGAACACGCGATGGAGCCGGTGGCTCGCCGGAGCCGTGGCGGTGGCGTTGTTCGTGCTGCTGCCCACGGTTCTGGTGCCGATACAGGAGCACGTTTTGAAGATGGATGTCGTGGTGGGCGGAGCGTCCGGCCTGACGCCGGGATACCTGATCACGATGGCGGTGTTCGGCAGCTTCGTACAGTACCTGAGAATCCTGACCGGCACCATCTGGATGGGGGTCGGCTTCCACTTCGCGTTCGTCCTCCTGAACCGGGTCATCGGCCCGCGACCGACGGACCTCATACAGTTCAGTGACATCGCCGCGCCGGGCGCGATGCAGATCACGGCGATCGCGATCGTCGGTCTCCTCGCCATTGGCCTTCTGGCGTATCCCTGGCTCTCCGGGCGTCCGATCGGCTGGAGGGACGTCGTGCCGGGGTGAAGTTCCGGCGCCGGTACCGGCGGGGAGCTGACGCCGGCGGCCCACAGTCACGGTGGGACCGGCCGCGACTCATTGAAGCTGCTCGACGACTCCCGATCCACCAGCGCTCCCGGCTGCCGACAGCGCCGTCTCACCGGACGTGTTGACCAGCGCCCGGTCGGCCCCGGCGGCGAGGAGCAATTCTACGACCTCCTCGTGCCCGTACTTCGCGGCGAGGATGAGCCCGGTGTCACCGTCCTTGTCCTGTGCGTCCACTGAAGCGCCAGCCTCGATGAGGACGCGGACGACGTCCGCGTGTCCCTCCTGGGAGGCCCAGAGCAGGGGCGTCGTGCCGTGCTCCGTCGAGACATCCGGAGCCGCACCGTGCGAGAGAAGAACCTCGACTGGGCCGAGCCGGCCGGAGGCGGCGGCGACGAGCAGGGCGGAATTTCCGCCGGCGTTCCGGATCGCCGGGTCGGCTCCGTTCGCGAGAAGCACATCTACGACCTCGGTGTGTCCGCGATGCGCTGCATAGATCAGGGCGGTGGTTCCGCGCTCGTTCCGGTGGTCCGCATCCGCGCCTGCCGCCAGCAGCGACGCCACGCCCGCCAGGTTGCCGGCGCCGGCGGCCATGGCCAGGGCCGCGTTCCCGTCGTCGGATGCCAGGTCGACGTCGGCGCCGAGCTCCGAGAGGACCTGCACCATGTCGTCACGGTCATCGAGCTTGACGGCCCACATCAGCGGGGTCAGGCCGCGCTCGTCGCGGCCGTCGACATCGACCCCGGCCTCGACCAGGGAGCGGACGGCTTCCCGGTCGCCGTCCTGCACGGCCGCCAGCAGCTCCATGAACCGGTCCTGCGGTGCCTCGTATCGGAGGTCGCCCGCGACGGGGAGGATCAATGCGGACGGGTGCGCGCTCGAGTGGTGGACGACCTGCTCGACGGCCACGAATTCCGTCGCCTGTTCGGGCTCGGCGCCTGTGTTGGGATTGAGGTTGAACTTCGGATAGTTGGAGCTCGAGACCTCGAGCCGGATCCTGTGCCCCGCGCCGAATACGTGCGCGGCGTTTCCGAGATCGATCTCGAGCTCGGTGACGGTGCCCGGCTCCAGCCTGGCGGGCTCGGCCATCGAGTGCCGGTATCGCGCCCGGAGGATCCCGTCCACAACGTTGCGTGCCGATCCTTCGGGATGGACGTCCACCAGCTTCGCCGTGAAGTCGGTGTCGCTTCCCTCCGAGGTCACGAACAGGCGCGCACGCACGGGACCGGCGATCGTCAGCTGCGAGTCCAGGGCGCCGGTGGTGTACACGAGGACGTCGTCGCGCTTCTCCACCTCGCGCTGGTCGCGGGGACCCAGCGTCTCCTCGTACCAGTGGAAGTTCGCGCCTCCGGTCGTGGGCACCGGGTCGGCCGGATTGAACAGGTACGTGTCCGTCTCGCGGCCGGATCCGGCCTCCGCGGCCAGGAATCCGTCACCGGACAGGCTGTTGGCGCCGGTGTGGCTTCCGAGGTAGTAGCTCGTCGGCTGCACTCCATCGGGCGGCCAGGCGTCGGCGGTGGCCCAGCGATTCCGGCCCTCGACGAAGAAGCGGACCTTCGGGTCCTCCCGTGCACCGTTGTCGGCTTGCTTGAGCCATCGATCGAACCAGCGAACCGCCAGCGCGGCGATGACGGGACCGTCCATGTTCGCGAACGGGCCGTAGTCCACGTCCCCGACCCGGGTTCCGCCGTTCTGGTACTGGTCGTGCTTCCACGGGCCCATGATCAGCCGGAGCGCTCCCTGCTCCCGGTGCCAGGGGTTCGCATCGATGCGCTCATACAGCGTGAACGAATGCTCACCGAGAAAGTCGTTCCAACCGGACAGCAGGAGGACGGGCACCTGTACCTCCGCGACGTCTCCGACGTCGGAGGCGGCGTGTGTGCCCGCGTATGCGGGCTCGCCCGTGAACACGCCCCACAGCCGCGTCGGGAGCCCCGCCTCGGCCAGGGCGCCGGACAGCGGTCGCGCCGCGAACAGCCGGGGGAGATTCACGCCCGAGATGTCGGTCTGACCGTCTGCATCGAACGCCAGCGCCCAGGGCAGGGCGAACCCCTGGTGAAACGCTCCCCCGGGACGGAGGATCTGGTGCGACCCCAGGATGCCGGACATGGCGAAGACCGCCTTGACGGCGGGGTGGCCCTCGCGCGCGGCCGCCAGCGCCGCGTACCCGAGGTAGGAGGCGCCGAAAAGCCCTACGGACCCGTCGCTCCAGGCCTGTTCCGAGATCCGGGCGACGGTCTCGTGTCCGTCTCCGGCCTCGGCGAGGATGTCGAACTCGCCTTCGGATTCGTTCTTTCCGCGCGTGTCCTGGACCACGACCGCGTAGCCCGCCTCGACGAAGTCCTCCGCGTACCCGCGCTTCGACGCCTTGCCGTACGGGGTACGGATCAGAACCGTCGGGAACGGTCCACCGCCGGTCGGCAGGTACAGGTCGCCGGCCAGGTGCACGCCGTCGCCCGTGGTCACCACGAACGGCTCAGGATCCGGGCTACCACACGCAACCGTAAGCGCTACCAGCCCGGCGAACGCCGTGACTCGGGCCGCATTCCTCATGACCCTTCCTCCTTCGATGTCAGCGGGATGTGCGCGAACATGAATTCGACCAGCTCATCGGCCAGGCGGTCGTCGGGCAGCGAGCTGTGCAGCGTCAGACGCCGGCGCAGGAGCAGGGAAGCGAAACCGTGCAGTTGCGACCAGATGCCGATCGCCGCCACGTCGATGTCCCACTTCTGCATCGACCCTTCCTCCATGCAGGCCCGGAGATCCGACCGCAGCATGTCCAGGGATCTCCGACTGCGATCGACCATGTCGGCAGGGATCGACTCCGGCTCGACGGCCGGCATGAGGAACATCAGTTCGTAGTGGCGCGGCTGTTCCATCGCGAAGCGCAAGTATGCCGCCGCGTGCGCTCGCATCCGGCCCACGGGATCTGCGACCTCGCGCGTCCGTGCCTGGTACTCGCGGAACCTCTCGAATCCCTGGTCCCGAAGAGCCAGGAAGATATCGTTCTTCCCGGGGAAGTAGTGATACAGATTCCCCGGGCTGCACCCGACCCGCGCGGCGATCCCCCGCATCGTCACCGCGCCGTACCCGTCGGTGATGAACAGCTGGAGCGCCGCATCCAGGATGTCCTCCGAAGTCTGCCGTCGCTGCTCGTCTCTCGCTTGTGCCCGTCGGGTGGAAAGCGATTCCATTCCGCGCCTCTCTGAATCCAGTTCATTAAAGTATACGATGTTTATATAAGTAGACGATGTTCATAACGCAAGTACGGGCCCGGCGCCATCGGATCCCGGGCCTGCACGAATTGGCGAACTGTGCGAAATGAATCGCGCGAGGAGAGACGAGGGGTCACTCAAGATACTGAAATACAGCCAGATGCTTGTGGAACGGTTGGTGCGTACGGCGAGTCGGCGCAGGTCGTTTCATTCGCAGCCAACAGACACAGATATGCCGAGGGAAACCGTACCATGAGCTCTGGAGACAGGTGGACTCGTCTGACTTTGCTGGCCGTCGCCTTCGTGACGTTCGTCGCTGTCTCGTGCAGTGACGACACCACGGGTCCCGTGGGGCTCCAGCCAGAGGTGCTGGCCGTGGCGCCGGATACCGGAAACGTGGGCACGCGTGTCGCGATTACCGGATCCGACTTCGAGTCCGGGGCAGGCGTCGCGTTCGGAGAGTTCGTCTCCGGCTCGGTGCAGTTCGTCAACTCGACGACGCTGCTCGCCAATGCGCCCGATGGTCTGCAGACCGACGAGGTGTACGACGTCCGGGTCACGAATCCCGGCGGCAAGAACGACGTACTGCCGTCGGCTTACAAGGCCGTGGCTCCGGTTCTTCAGGTGGTGAACGGCGTCTCACGGCCCAGCGGAAACGCCGGGAGCACGGTGATACTCGATGGGAAGGCGTTCGGGGACCAGGCCGCCTTCGGCCAGGTGTTCTTCGTCGATGACACGGGCCAGCCCGTGGAGGCGACCATATCGTTGGAGGACAACTGGACGAACGAGTTCATCGTCACGACCGTTCCGTCGAGCGCGCAGACCGGCCCGGTGTGGATCGAGACGCCCACCGGCGTCACCGACTCGATCGAATTCCGCGTCACCCAGTCGGCGAGCTTCAGCCCATCGCAGATCAACTGGAACCCGACCACGCCGCTTCCGGAGGCCCTGCAGGGGCTCGGCGCAGTCTTCCTCTCGGTGGAGTCCGGGCCGGGTGCCGGGCAGCTCGTGTGGGTGACGGGTGGAGCGGACGGTGCGGTCTCCCCGAAGACAGCCGTCCGCTACTCGGAGATCGATGGCGCCGGCCAGTTCTCGGCCTGGACGGACGGGCAGTCTCTGCCGGCCGCTCGCGCGTTCCACGGATCCGCGATCGCGACGCCGTTCAACGCGCTGGTGGATACCCTGCAGGCCGGGCAGCTCTATGTCGTGGGGGGCATCGACGACACGGGATCCCCGACGACCACGGTGTACCACAGCTCGGTGGAGCTCGACCGTACCAACCCGGTGTGGTCCGAGGTGACCCCGCTGCCGCAGCCGCTCCATTCCATGGGCGTGACGGTATTCCGGTCCTGGCTGTACGTGGCGGGCGGTGCCGGGCCCGGCAATGAGCCGAGCGACGCCGTCTACCGCGCACGGATTCAGGAGGATGGCACGATCGGATCCTGGGAGGCCCAGCCGTCCCTCCCGCTCGGCGTGGCGTACGCTCCGCTGGCGCAGTCCGCGGGCGTGCTGTACGTGCTCGGCGGTGAGACCGGCGCCGCCGCTCCAGGCGATGCGACCCTCACCGGTACGCGGACGAACGAGATCGTCTATGCGCCGCTCGACATTCGCACGGGTGAAATCGCCGGAGCCGCGTGGTTCTCAAATCCCGGGTCCCTCATCAAGAACCGGTCCGGTCACTCGGCCGTCGTCGCCGGAGGCTGGTTGCTGGTGAGCGGCGGCCTGTACAACGGGGCCGCGACGTCCTCGACGGAGCATTCCTATGCGGCGATCGAGCTGGACGGCACGCTCGGGAGCTTCGGAGGCGCGACGGGCTCACAGACGATCGTGGCGGCGGGTGGCGTCCCGTTCTTCCATCACGCGGCCCTGCAGTACGTGGATGCGTCGCTCGAGGCCCACGTCGTCGTGCTCGGCGGAACCGACGTGACGGCCCCGGCGACCCCGATCGCGG
>JARRPS010000137.1:0-9069 GCA_037382625.1 Gemmatimonadota bacterium
CGAGGAGAAGAGCCTGCTGTTCGCCTCCGGTACCCTGCGACACAGCTACCCCCATTGCTGGCGCTGCGACAGCCCGCTGCTCTACATGGCCAGAGACTCCTGGTACATCCGCACGACGGATGTGAGAGATCGCCTGATCGAGCACAGCGCATCCACGGACTGGCACCCTCCGGAGATCGGGTCTGGTCGGATGGGAGAGTGGCTGGCCAACAACGTGGACTGGGCGATTTCCCGCGATCGCTACTGGGGAACGCCTCTTCCGATCTGGATCTGCGACGAGGAGCCTGCGCATCGAGAGGTTCCGGGATCGTTTGCGCGACTCGGGGAGCTCTATGGTCCGCTTCCGGACGGATTCGATCCCCACCGACCCGGGATCGATCGACTGGAATGGACCTGCTCGCACGAGGGTTGTGCAGGCCGGATGCGGCGTGTCCCCGAGGTCCTGGACACCTGGTTCGACTCCGGCTCGATGCCGTTCGCCCAGTGGCACTACCCTTTCGAGCACCAGGACGAATTCAAGGCGCATTTTCCAGCCGATTTCATCGCCGAGGGCGTCGACCAGACACGTGGGTGGTTCTATTCGCTCCTGGCAATCTCGACACTCCTCTTCGATGCCCCGTCCTACCGGGCCGTGGTCGTCAACGATCTGGTTCTGGACGAGGACGGCCAGAAGATGTCGAAGTCGCGGGGCAACGTCGTCGATCCCTGGGAGGCGCTCTCGGAGCACGGAGCCGATGCGATTCGATTCTACCTGCTGGCATCGAGCAACCCCTGGCTGCCCAAGCGCTGGGATGTCGATGCCATCCGGGAGACCAATCGGAAGCTCTTCGATACGCTGCGCAGCGTCTACCGCTTCTTCGCGCTGTATGCCGGCCTCGAAGCATGGAGCCACGAATCGTGCTCAGCCCGACCGGCAGAGGATCGACTTCCGATCGATCGCTGGCTTCTCAGCCGGTTGGACTCGCTGGTTCTCTCGGTCCGAGCAGACCTGGACGGGTACGATCTGACGCGGGCGGCAAGGAGGCTCTCGGGCTTCGTTCTCGACGACCTTTCTAACTGGTACGTACGCCGGAATCGCGAGCGCTTCTGGGCGACCCGGCCTGAGGGAGACAGCGACCTCCGGAGCTCCGACGCGTTCGCGACACTCCACGAATCGCTCGTGACCGTATCGTGCCTGCTCGCACCGATCGCTCCCTTTCTATCGGACTGGTTGCACCGCGAGCTCACCGGCGTATCGGCCCACCTTGTCGACTATCCTTCGGAGGGCGGACGCATAGACTCCGGACTCGAGAAGGAAATGGACGATGCGCGGGAGCTGGTAAGCCTGGGCCGTTCGGCGCGCGAGGAAGCCTCGATTCGGGTTCGTCAGCCGCTTCTCTCCATTCAGGCGGCGCTTCCGGGAGGTCGGCGGCTCGGGGAAGCGATGCTGGAGATTGTCAGGGAGGAGCTCAACGTCCGAGAGGTTGTATTTCCGGCCGCAGATGCCGATATTATACGGCTGTCCGCTAAACCTGACTTCGGGCGGCTCGGACCGCGTTTCGGAGCCCGGACGCCCCAGGTCGCGAAGGCGATCGGACGGCTGGATGCCGCTTCTCTGGCGACCTTGCGAGACGGCGGTACGGTGATGATGCCTCTGGACGGCGAGCAGTTGGAGGTGCACCCCGAGGAGGTCCGTATCCTCGAAGAGGCGAGGGGTGAGCTGACGGTCAAGGCGGACTCGGGATACGTGGTGGGCCTCGACACGACGCTGACGGCGGAGTTGCTCGATGAGGGGCTGGCCCGGGAGATCGTGAACCGTATTCAGCGCCTGCGGCGGGAAGCGGGACTTGCGGTTCAGGACCGGATTCGGCTTCAGATCGCCGGGTCCGACAGGGTCCGGAGCGTGGTGGAGATCTTCGGCGACAGAATCGGCCGAGAGACGCTGGCCGTATCGGTAGAAGCCGGCGACGACATCGGCGCTCTGGGCAGGGACGGCGAAAAGCACGTCGGTCGTTTCGAGATCGACGAAGAATCGGTGGCGATCGTTCTGGGTGTGGCACCTCCAAGCGAAGTGGACGCTTGAACGAGACTTCGGGACGTAACTGTCCTGCATAGTGGGGACCTGGATGAAGAAGAAGGAATTGAAGCAGATCGAGGATCTGCTGCTGCGGATGCGTGAGCGTGCCCTGAAAGAACTGTCGAACTACGACGAGTCGTTCAACAGTTCGCTTCAGGCATCGGATGGAGATCTGTCGGCATACAGTTTTCACATGGCCGACCAGGGCACCGATGCGATGGAACGCGAGAAGGCTTTTCTCTTCGCCAGCAAGGAGGGCCGGTACCTCTACCATCTCGATGAGGCACTCCGCCGACTCTACCGATCGCCCGAGACATTCGGCGATTGCGAGGAATGCGGGGATCCGATCGGCTACGAGAGGCTCGAGGCGTTGCCGCACACCCGCCTCTGCATACGCTGCAAGGAAAACGAGGAGACGGGTGACTCCCGGTGAACCGGGCCCGAGCGGGATAGGTCCGACCGAGATCGGGGGCGTCCGAAAGGGCGCCCTTCTCGCTGGAATCACGGGCGTGGTGGTGCTCGCGGACTATCTCAGCAAGGAGTGGATCGTCGCGAACATCCCGATGTACGCGAAGCGGAGCGTCATCGGTGATTTCCTGCGCCTCACCTATACGCACAACCCCGGCGCCGCGTTCGGCATCAACATCGGAGAACATTCGCGCCTCTTCTTCCTGGCCCTCGCCCTCGTAGCGCTCGTGGTTCTGTTTCTGATCTATCGCTCAACACCGCGTGAGGATCTCCTGCGGCTCGTAGCCGTGGCGTTGATCGCGTCGGGAGCGATCGGGAACATCCTGGACAGGCTGCGCTACGAAGCTGGGGTGGTAGATTTCATCGATGTCGGAATCGGGGACTGGCGCTTCTGGACGTTCAACGTCGCCGACAGCGCGGTAAGCGTCGGAGCGGTGCTCCTCCTGATCTCCTTCTGGCAAGAGGAGCGCGCTGCGCGTGAACAGGAGCGAGAACCCGCCGGAGCCTGATCGGATCCGGCTCAAGGTCGATTTCGACTCGCCCGAGCGGCTGGATGCGTGGCTCTCGGATCGGCTCGATCTGAGCCGGAGTCGGGTCGCCGCGCTCGTCGCCGAGGGCCGGGTCCGGGTCGGAGCCGAAGCGGCTCGGAAGAGCTACCGGCCTCGCGCGGGGGACGTGGTCGACATCGACCTCCCGTCGCCCGCACCGACCACCCTGGCTGCCGAGTCGATTCCCGTTTCGATCGTTTACGAAGACGAATGCCTGCTGGTAGTGGAGAAGCCGAGCGGACTCGTCGTGCATCCCGCGCCGGGGCACCCCTCGGGAACTCTCGTAAACGCCTTGCTCTCCCGTTGCGATCGTCTCTCGTCGATCGGCCTTCCGTTCCGACCCGGCATCGTGCATCGACTCGACCGCGACACGAGCGGGCTGATGGTCGTGGCGAAGGAGGACTCGGCACACCGCGCACTGGCGGCGGATATCGCAGCGCGACGGGTGGGACGGGGCTATCTTTCCATGAGCTGGGGCCACCTGCCCGAAGAGCGGTTCAGCGTGGACCGCCCCATCGGCCGGCACCCGAAGGACCGGAAACGGATGGCGGTCGTCGAGACCGGTCGCCGGGCCCTGACCCACGTTCGTCGCCTCGAGCGATTCGCCGCCGCAGACCTCCTCGCGCTTCGGCTTCAGACGGGGCGGACGCACCAGATCCGGGTACACCTGCTGGAGCTCGGTCATCCGATCGTCCGTGATCCCGTATACGGTAGCGGTTGGGAGCGAGGCATGACGGGTGCCGGGGGACGATGGGCCGACGAGTTGGCCCGGCGATCCGCCCGGCTCTTCCTGCATGCCGCCCGTCTTTCCTTCGTCCACCCCGTTTCGGGGGAGCGTCTGACATTCACGTCCCCCCTTCCGGAGCCCCTTTCCTCGGCTCTGTCCTGGGCGCGGAAGACCGGTCGCCGGTGAGGGCGACTTCACGGGCCGCGCTGATCGCAGGGCTGCGGACGGCGATCCTGGTGTCGGCCCTGGCCCAGCTTTCTTTCGGATGCTCGGGGCCCGGCGACCCGGCCGGGATCGGAACGATGTCGGACTCCGGCTCACGGGAGATCGGAGGTTCGACCGGACTTTCCTTTCGTGTCCGGACGGATCCGGGGCTGGAAGGCGTCGCCGGCCGAATTCTGGAGGATCCGGTGGCGACTTCGGCCTTTCCCGGACTGGGACTTCCGGGGGTGTGGATTCGCGACACGGTGGAGCTGATCCTGGTCCGGGACCTCTCGACGCTGGAGGAAGAGGGGATCGGTACGCCCGAACGCTGGGTCGCCGGGCTCGCCGATCCCCCCTCCGGCAGGATCGCGCTCCGAGCCGGTACCGAGCTGGAGACGTTGGGTTCGCTGCGGACGGTGTTTCGCCATGAGCTCGCACACCTCGTCGTAGACGCGGCGAGCGCAGGCAATGCACCGCGGTGGCTTCACGAGGGCTACGCGCAGTTCGCGTCGGGGGCCTGGGGGTTCGACGACGCCTGGCGCATTCAACTGGCTCTATTCCGTGGCGGGTCGTCCACACTGGCTGCCGTAGACCTTCGATTCCGCAGCAATTCCGAAGATGTTCGGACGGCCTACCTGCTGGCGTACACGGTCGTCCAGGAGCTGCACGCACTGGGGGGAGACGCCGGTATCTCGGCCTTCTTCGGACGGCTTCGCCTGGGAGACTCGCCCGACGTGGCCCTCCGCCGAGTGTACGGTATCACCCAGGAACAGTTCGAACGCCGCTGGCGGTCGATGGTCATGGACCGCTACGGCTGGCTGTATCTTCTGACCCGGGCGGCCCTGTTCTGGCTTCTGATCACGGTGTTCGTATTCGTGGTCGGAGTGCGGCGCGTCCGAAGAGATCGTCGTCGTCTGGAAGAGATGCGCGAGGAGGAGCGGATCTCCGCACTGGAGCAGGTGCATTCCGTTGACTATGACCCCTTCGAGGGATAGTCTAGAATGATGGACCGAAGTCGCTCGAATCCAGCGGGAGCGTCGCTCGAACGTCCACGGTTCCTTGGCCTGCGGACCCTGAATTGGGTCCTGCTGATCGGGGGGATCGTGGCCGTTTTGTTTGGTTACCTGCTTCTGAACCGAGGATCGGTAACCGTCGCACCACTTCTGCTGGTTTTCGGGTACCTGGTTTTCATTCCGGCAGGCTTGATGGTGGGGCTCCGACGACCATGGAAGGACGAGGCGGACGGTCCGGGGGGCGAATAGCTCAGCTGGTCTAGAGCGCCTGCCTTACAAGCAGGAGGTCGCAGGTTCGAATCCTGCTTCGCCCATTTCGATGTGAAACGGAAACGTCACCGATGGCCCGACGAGCCGTTTCGAGCGGAACTTCCCTTGCAGCGGAGGGGTCGTACCAGAGTATCCAGGCCGGGAACGGCCGGTCACGGCCCAATTGATGACGGACAGATCTTCGAGGACGGTAGCATGAATCGAGTTGCAGGTAACACAGTCCGGCTCGCCCTGAGCTTCGCCGCGGCTTTCGCCGTGTCCCTGACACAGACCGAGGTCGTGATCGCCCAGGAAGGCAACGGAGGCTCCGGGGGACGGGCTCGCGTCCTCGTTGCACCGTTGAAGTCCGGAGATGGTGTGAAGCGGGACTTCGGCAAGAAGGTGTCGGAAGAGGTCCAGGACGATCTCCGGGACTTCCCGACCCTCACGACGATCGACGAGAAGGTGATCAAGGACGAGTTGAAGCGCCTCAAGCTGGACGAGGACGACCTCGGGCGAAGTCGCGCGCGGCGGAGCCGGGAACACACTGAATGTCAGCTTCGTGGATGCGAGAAGCGGCGATGAGCTGTCCGTGCCGTCCTTCGCCGTGGCAGGAGACGGAAAGGACGAGGTACGTGAAGCGGCTGACGTGATCGTTGAGGCCTTCGAGGGCCAGGTCGAGTACCAGCGCGCCGTGCTCTTCTGCCAGGACTACCTGAGCGCGGAGCAGTACGACGACGCGATTCGAAATTGCAGTGAGGCACTGGACCGTAACCCCGGGTCGACTACCGCTCGTTACCTGCGCGGTCGCGCCTACATCGAGATCGAGGATTTCGAGAGCGCCCGGACCGATCTCATGACCGTAGTGGAGGAGAATCCGGCCGAGGTTCTCGCTCTGCAGTCACTCGCGTACACCGAGGCGAAGCTCGGGAACACGGAGCGGGCGACGGAACTGTACCGGGAGTATTTGAATTTCAACCCGGGCGATGCGAGCGTCCGAATGACGATCGCTTTCGACCTGGCGAAGGCCGGTGCTTACGATCCCGCCATCGCGCTTCTGGAGGAAGGCCTCGCGGTCGATCCGGAGAACGCGGACCTGTGGGAGTATCTCGGAAACGTGTCGCTCAACAAGGGAACGGCGTCGGAGGACGAAGCCGGCGGTGACGCCGCGATCACCGATGAAGCCGCCGTGCGACGTGCGGCGGAAGCCTACGACAAGGTTCTCGAGATCAAGGGTGAGGAAACCAGCCCCGAGATCCTGCGCAACGTGATCGCCGCGCACATGGCACTCGGCGACTACGAGCAGGCTCTGGCATTTGCCGACCGTGCTCAGGTCAGCCGCCCGGATGATCCTTCGATCTGGTCGATGCGGGCGGATGTGTACAGCAAGATGGACCGCCCTGCGGAGGCGGCCGACGCGATGAATCGCGTGATGGAACTGGATCCCGAGTATCCCAATGCTCACGCGAGACGCGGTTTCTTCAAGCTGGCAGCGGGCCAGACCGATGACGCGATCTCGGACCTCCGATTTGCCGTGGAAGAAGGGACGGACCCGGATGCCGTGGCCGGGCAGATGCTGAGCCGAGGCTACAACGACTCGTTCAAGAACGGTCAATACGGCGAGGCGATTCAGATGTTCAAGGTCGGGACGGAGTTCGCTCAGCCGGGTCGGACCCGGGACCAGCTCTACTTCTTCACCGCCTACGGATACTATCAGCAGGGAGTGGCCATCGATGCGGCGAACGAGTCGGCCGAAGCCTGTGATCCGGCGCGTCGGGCGCTTTCGAATTTCGAACAGGTGATTCCGAATCTGAATCGCGCCGGAAACGAACAGCCGAACGCGCAGACGGAGATCCGCGAAAGCACCGACGTCTATCTCTACCGCCAGCAGCAGATCATCAAGAAGGCCTGCAAGTAAGGCTGGAAAGGAACCGGCCATCCGGCCGGATCCCGAAGAGGCCTGGCGAGAGGGGCGCCCCGTCCCGTTCCACGCCACCTCGAGACGCCCGCCGGGACGCGTTCCCGGCGGGCGTTCTTCTTTGGAAACCCCCGTTCTTCCGGTAGTCACAACAGATGGATTCCCGGGCTGCGCAGGGGTCTCCAGCCACTCTCGAGACGGGGTTGCGTGCCTCCCACCTCGAACATAGAATGGGGTGCAGTGGGGATAAGTGGGAAACTGTGGGGATTTCTCACATCTGTCGGAACGGAGCTAAGTGGGCGGCTTTCTCGGGAGTTACCTGTATCAGGTTGATGAGAAGGGTCGCGTGACTCTGCCCGCGGCCTTTCGGAAGGGCCGCGACGAGCTCGCGCCTTTCGTCCTGATCAAGGTGCATTCCGACGCTCTCACGCTCTATCCGGAAGAGAACTGGCTCGACGTCGAGGTCCGGCTCCGCGACCACGCACGACGGACGCCGAGGGCGCGCCACTACGCGCTCCGACTGACATCGAACGCCACAGAGCTCACACCGGACCGGCAGGGGCGGATCCTGATTCCCGAGCGCCTTCGCGAAGGTGCAGGGATCGCCGACGAAGCGATGCTCGTCGGAGCCCTGGACAAGATCGAGATCTGGAATCCACAGCGATTCGAGGACTCGATCGGCGAAGCCGACGACGGTCTCGGCGAGATCTTCGCCGGAATCTTCGCCTGATCCACGGCGCGAGAAGCGGACCCGTTGACTGCGGACGACTTCTCGCACGAGCCGGTTCTCGCGGAGGAAGTGCTCGACTTTCTCGCGCCGCCGCGCGGAGGGGTCTTCCTCGATGCGACACTCGGCGGAGGAGGGCACGCCAGCCTCCTTCTCGGGGCGAATCCGGAAGTCCGGCTGATCGGACTGGATCAGGATCCCGAGGCTCTGGCGGCTGCGAAACGGCGGCTCGGTGTCCGGGGGGGCCGGGCCGTGCTGATACAGGGGAATTTCAGAGACGCGCCCGATCTCGTGTCCGGATGGAGCGGGATGGGAAATCTGACCGGAGCACTGCTGGACCTGGGGGTATCGTCACACCAGATCGACACGACGGCGCGCGGGTTCTCCTTTCGCCGAGGCACACCGTTGAACATGCGGATGGGCGGGACAACCGGCGAAGGGAGGACCGCGGCCGAGATTCTGAATACGGAGTCGGAGCAGCGACTCGGGACTCTGTTCCGGGAATACGGGGAGGAGCGGCGCTGGAGAGCGATCGCACGGGAGATCGTCCGAAGGAGGAATTCGGCACCGTTTCGAACGGCAGATGATCTCGTCGGCGCGTTCACGGCGGTTCTCGGTCCCGGGCTCGATGCGAGTACCAAAGCGCGACTTTTCCAGGCCCTGAGAATCGAGGTCAACGACGAAATGACAGCCCTGCAGGAGGCCCTGACCGGAATTCGAGGTCTGCTTGCCCCGGAAGGTCGTTTCGTCGTGATTTCGTACCACTCCCTCGAAGACAGGATCGTCAAGAACGCGTTCCGGGAGTGGAGCCGGGCGTGTATCTGTCCGCCCGAGCTTCCCGTGTGCCGGTGCAGGGGAGTCGCCCTCGGCCGCCTGCTCACCCGGAAGCCCGTACGTCCCGGGCCTGCGGAAGTGACCCGAAATCCGCGCTCTCGAAGTGCCCGCCTGCGCGCATGGGAGAAGGCATGAAGGGTCGATCCGGACGATCGCGCCGGGATGCGCGCCGACGTCGCGCCGTCGTTCTCGCGCTCGCCGCTCTGGTGGGAGCCCTGGGAATCTCCGTGCGCCGCAGCGTCGAGGGAACCCGGATCGCCGCGGAACTGGCGGATCTCCAGCGCGAGGAGCGGGCTCTGCAGGCACAGTCGATGGAAGAGTGGCT
>JARRPS010000138.1:0-4353 GCA_037382625.1 Gemmatimonadota bacterium
AACTTGACGGCTCTGAGATCGTGCTGATAGCCGCACTGGCAGTGCACGAGCTCGCCGAACATTCCTCCCGGACCATGCGCAGCACGGCCATCACATCTCGCCGGTAACAGACGTTTTCGAGCATCATGCAGGGCACGCCGGTGCGCTCGTGCGTGTGTACCAGCTCCCAGCAGTCCTCGACCGTCGTCGCCGCCGGAACTTCCACCCCGACCGCCTTGCCCGCTTCCATCGAGGCCACGGCCATCGGCGTGTGCCACAGCCACGGCGTGGCCACGATGACCGCGTCCACGTCCTCCCGCGTCAGCAGATTCCGCCAGTCTTCATCCCCTGCCGTATACAGCGCGGGCTCGTCGCGTCCGGCCTCGCGAGCCGCCGTGGCCGCGCGGCCTGCGGCTTCAGGAACGATGTCGCATACCGCCGTCACCTCGCAGTCGCTGCGACGCAGAGCGAGGCCCATGAGCCAGCTTCCGCGACCTCCGACTCCGATGAAGCCGAGTCGCAGCCGGTCCGCGGGACCGTTTCGTGTCCAGGAGCCGAAAGCAGGGGAAGGCGCAAGCGACGCGCCGAGCGTGGCCGCGGCGCTGGTTCTCACGAAGTCTCGCCGGTCGAGAGGACTCATCGTGGCTCCTTGAATTGCCGTCCGGTGGAGGGCTGCGGGAATTCGATCCGGGAGAGCTCCATCGGGTCACCGAGACCCGGCCCGAGGGGCGCGAGCCGAATGGACCAGGAAGCCGTCTCGATCGGGATCCGGTACTTCTCGAGGGGCTGTGCGCCCCAGCTGTTGTCACCGCCTACGCCGAGCTGCCGATGGTCGAGGTGAACGGCGATCAGGTCGCGGTCGGGCAGATCGAAGGTGTGCCGACCGTTCTTGGCCGGTCCCTCGTCCAGATCCTCGGTGAGGTACGGAATCGCGCTCCAGTCCAGCGTCGGCATGCCTGCGGCGAGCAGTCCATAGCCGGCTGAATCACGAAAAGCCACCCAGCGGGTGTCGGTGCGATTCCCGGTCTCCTGCGGTCGGACATACGGATGGTAGAGCTCGGCCGGGGTCGAAACGTAGCGTCCGATCGCGGCACCCGACTTCCGATCGACGTAGGTCTCCTGCGGTCCACGTCCGAACCATTCGACCGCACCGAATTCCGCAGGAAGTGTCAGCCGAAGTCCGAGACGCGGAATGTCGGGCAGGCCGGCCGTTCCGGCGCCCGGGGAAAAGCGAGCGCCCACGACGATATCGCCCGTTCCGTATACGTCGTAGACGATCGTCTCCTCGGCATCGACGACCGGGAAGCCGATCCGGGCGATCACCCGCACTCTCGATTCATCGAGACGGCGGACATCGAGGTCCTCGAGCTCGGGATACCGACCGGCATCCCGCCACATCGCCTGCCGCCTCGGCATGCGGTTGCCGTAGTCGTTGTCGGTCGGGGCGCGCCAGAAGGTCGGTGCCGGTCCGGTCAGAATGAGCTCGCGACCGCGGTACCGGTACGCATTCAGGAGGCCCGACTCGCGGTCAATGCTTACTTCGAACTCTTCACCCGTCAGCACGTAGGCGGAATCCGTTTCGCTCAGCACCAGAGGCGGAAGTCCGTCCGGGTCTATCGTCGGCCCCGGAGTCGCTTCAGGCATGACGAATTGCTCCCAGGCACTTGGCGAACCGCCAGACCCCCCCGCGATCGGGTCTACCGATATGCGTCGGTATTCCACCTTCAGGAACCGCTCGACACCGCGAGCGCCTGCGATCGACGGAAGCGGCAGTGTGATCTCGGCAGAGTCGTGCGGGGCGACGGCCGGAGCCTCCAGGGAGCCGGATGCGATCGGTTTCGCGTCCTCGGTCAGGGTCCAGTGCAGCTCGAGTTCCGACAGATCGCGGAAATCGAATCGGTTGATCACACGGATCCGACCCTTCGCGAGATCCAGCGCCCGGGTGTCGACCGGCTGGTACACCTTCTTCACCTCGGCCAGGTGCGGGTTGGGCGAGAGGTCGGGCTGCACGAGGCCGTTGATCAGGAAGTTCCCGTCGCTCGGCACCCCGGGAGGCCCGAAGTCCCCGCCGTAGGCCCAGTACGGCTCGCCCTCCCACGTCTCCGCGGAAAGCCCCTGGTCGATCCAGTCCCAGATGAATCCGCCCTGGAGCTGCGGGTGGGCGTAGATGACGTCCCAGTAGTCGCGCAGGTTGCCCACGCTGTTCCCCATCGCGTGCGCGTACTCGCATAGAATGAGCGGACGCGAGCGCGGCTCGCTCGCCCAGTCCAGCAGGTGCGGAATTCGGGCGTACATGGGCGCGTAAATGTCCACGTGGGGTTCGCGCACCGCTCGTTCGTACTGCACCGGCCGCGACGGGTCTCGCTCGTGAATCCAGGCGGAGGTGGCCTGAAAGTTCACTCCGTCGCCACCCTCGTTGCCGAGTGACCAGACGATCACGGAGGGATGGTTCTTGTCGCGCTCCACCATGCGGCGCGTGCGGTCGAGGTGCGCCTCACGCCACGCGGGATCGTTCCCCAGCGTGACCTCGGGGTCGTAGCCCATCCCGTGCGATTCGATGTTCGCCTCGTCCACGATCCACAGACCCAGCGAGTCGGTGAGCTCGTACCAGCGCTCGTGGTCCGGGTAGTGGCTGGTGCGCACCGCGTTGATGTTGTGGGCCTTCATCACCGCGATCTCGTCGCGCATCCGTTGCTCGGAGATAACCCGCCCGGAGTGCGGGTCGTGCTCGTGCCGGTTCACGCCACGGATCGTGATCGGAGTGCCGTTCACTTTCAGCTGGCCGTCGGCGATCCGGACATCGCGGAATCCGATGCGGGTGGCCATGGCTTCGGTGACCGCACCCCCTTCGTCCAGCAGTTCGATCGAGAGCGTGTAGAGGCTCGGAGTCTCGGCCGTCCACGGTTCGGGGGAAGAAACCACGGACTCGACCTCTATCGTCGCTTCGCCGCCAGCCGGGATCGAGACACGACGCTCGAGGGGCGCGCGGAGAACGGAGCGGCCGTCGGACCCGAGCAGGTCGATCCGCAGCGTGCGCGAGGAGCCGGCTTCGGTCGTATTGCGGACCTCGGCCGAGACCGCCAGACGGCCTTCTCCCGACTCGGGATCGAAGGCCGGCCGTGCCTCGAAGTCGCGCACGTGGACCGGCGGTGCGGCGAGGAGGAGCACGTCCCGCTCCAGCCCGCTGATCTTCCAGTAGTCCTGTCCTTCCAGGTAGGCGCCGTCGGAGAACCTGTAGACCTCGACGGCCAGCGTGTTCGATTCGCCGATCCGAACATACGGCGTGACATCGAACTCCGCGGGCGTCTTGCTCCCCTTGACGAATCCCACCTCGCGGCCGTTCACCCAGACGTAGCCGGCCGACTTCAGGCTCCCGAAGTGCAGGAACACACGCTTGTCGCGCCACGAATCCGGGATCTCGAAACGGTGTCGGTAGGATCCGACCGGGCTCCATTCGACCGGAACCAGCGGCGGATTCGGCTCGAAGGGATACGGAATATTTGTGTAGATCGGCACTCCATACCCGATGATTTCCCAGTTCGATGGTACCGGGATCTCGTCCCAGTCGGATACGTCGAAATCCACCCGCCAGAAATCCCGCGGGCGGTCGGCCCGATTGCGGACCCAGTGGAAGCGCCAGTTTCCGTTCAGCGAACGGACCCAGGGCGATGTCGCGCGGCCGGTCGTGCCCGGGGCGGCGATCGCGGCCTCCCGCCCCGGGAACTTCGTCCAGGTAGCGTGCGGAGGCTCGCGGTTCCGACCGCTGATGGCCGGGTTCTCGAGCTCGGAGTGGGGAGTGTGCTCGCGACCCTGCGCGCTGAGTATCGCCGGAAGCAGGAGGAGCGTCGCAGCGATTCCCATGACTTTGCACCCGCCCGCAGTCATCTTTCGAGGCTTCAGATCAGAAGCGTCTCTCAGAGCCACTCCGCCTCCACTGTGCGACCCGTCACCCGGTCGCCGGTGTTTCGCGTTCCCACCGGCTCGATCAGCATGATCTGTGCTTCATCCGGTGCTACGGGGCGGTGCTCCACGCCACTCGGGACCACGTAAAGCTGACCCTGCTCGAGCCACACCTCCCCGTCCCGGAACTCCAGCTTCATCCGACCGTCGAGTACGAGAAACAGCTCGTCCTCGTTCTCGTGCGAGTGCCACTCGAAGGTCCCCTGGATCCGGGCCAGCTTCACCTGCACGTCACCCACCTGCGCGATGATCCCCGGACTCCAGTGCTCGTCGATGCGACCCAGCTTCTCGGTCAGATCGACCACGGCCCTCTCCCTCATGCTCACGCTCCCGTGGCGACCCCACCGGGTGGTGTGTACAGCGCGGAAACGGCTCCTGCCGGATCGCGGATCACGCAGAACCTCCCGCCCCCCA
>JARRPS010000138.1:4429-16449 GCA_037382625.1 Gemmatimonadota bacterium
ACCACGATGTAGATGAGCCATTGGGGTGGAAGGTCCGCGTTGGTGCCGATCGCGTGGCAGATCCCGGCGGTCGGGTTCTCGGCGCCGACGGGGATCATGCACCAGTCTTCGTAGTCGCCCATTTCGACCGGCGCGGTCTGCCAGCCCGTGACCTCCCGGTAGAAATCCCGGATCGGCTCCGCGTGCGGCACGGTCAGATCGGTCCAGGCGATCGTGCCGATCGCCGGCCTCGGTTCGTCGCTCATGCATCCTCCCCCTTTTTGTCTTCGCGCAGGATTGCGTACAGCTCCGTGTCCAGAAGCTCGTCGTTCTTGCGGAGGCTCTTCCGCTGCGTTCCCTCGTGCACCATGCCGATCTTTTCGAGAACACGCGACGAGGCCGGGTTCCGGGTGAACGCACGCGCCCAGATCCTCGTGAGCGCGAGCTGCCGGAAGCCATATTCCACGACGACTGCTGCCGCCTCCGTCGCGAAGCCGCGACCCCAGTAGGGAACGCCGATCCAGTAGCCCAGCTCCGCGATCCCGGATCCATCGTCGAGCATGAGTCCCACGGCCCCGACGAGTCCTTCGCCAGGGGTCGTAATGGCGAAGATCACGAGGTCGCCTGCGCGAAAAGCCGACGCGTGACTCCCGATCCACCTCTCGGCCTCACCCTCCGGGTACGGGTGAGGAATCGTGAGCGTATTCTCGGCGACTTCCCGTGCCCCGGCCAGCTCACGGACTACTGGTGCATCCGCGAGTCTGAAGGGTCGTAGAACCAGACGCTCCGTGCGCAGGGTGGGACGATCGTCGGAACCGGTCGCCTCCACCCCACGCTGCCCATAACCGCGAAGTTTCTCCGCCACGCGCTCGATCTCCTCCGCGGGGAGAAGCACGGGGTCGCCCGCCTCCAGCGCAACGGACCAGGTGTGCGCGAGATCCTCCACCTCCCGGGAGAGGCGCACCGCCTCGTCCAGCGACCCGCCGATCGCCACCTGCCCGTGATTCGCGAGCAGGCATGCCCGACGGTCTTCCAGTGCCTCCAATGCCGCGAGCGCCAGCTCCTCGGTCCCGAAGGTCTCGTATCGGGCGCAGCGGATCGAGTCGCCGCCGGCCACGGCAACCATGTAGTGAAAAGCCGGGATCTCGCATCGAAGGCAGGCGACGGCCGTTGCGTGCGGCGAGTGAACGTGCACGATCGCCTCCGCCCCGGGCCGATCCACATAGATGGCAGCATGGAGCGGCCACTCGGTGGATGGACGCATCGGGTCGCCGGCCGTTGCGCCCGTCGGCCCTAGAAGGACCGTATCGGCGGGGTCGAGAGTTTCATAAGGCACACCTGACGGTGTGATCAGAAAGCCACCGGGTACCCGAACGCTCAGATTACCGGAGGTGCCCGGCGACAGCCCCGACGACTTCACCTGCATCGCCGCCTCGACCAGTGCCCTCCGGTGTGTCGGATGCCTCATTTCATCTCCGGGAACAGCTCCGTCAGCTCCTCCTCGGAAGGCTCGCATACCCCCCGCTCCGTAATCAGTCCGGTGACGAGGTCACAGGGTGTGACGTCGAACGCCGGATTTCGGACCACCGTTCCCTGCGGCGCGATCCGAACGTAACCGGTGGCCGGCCCCGTGCGGTGTACTTCCACGACCTCTGCGGCGTCTCTCTCCTCGATGGGAATCTCGTGAATTCCATCGCGGATCGACCAGTCGATCGAGCGAGAGGGGACCGCAGCATAGAAAGGCACGTGGTGCGCCCGCGCCGCCAGCGCCTTGGAGTAGGTTCCGATCTTGTTGCACACATCCCCGGCCCGGGTCGTCCGATCCGTTCCCACGATCACCATGTCCACCTCACCCCGCTGCATCAGGTGGGCGCACGCCGAGTCGACGACCAGCGTATGCGGAACCCCGCGCCGGTCCAGTTCCCATGCGGTAAGCGCAGCTCCCTGCAGGCGGGGACGCGTCTCGCTCACCCAGACATGCACGGGAATCTCAGCCTCCCGGGCGAGGTAGATCGGACTCGTCGCCGTTCCGTGCGCGACCGCGGCCAGCGCCCCGGCGTTACAATGGGTGAGCACGTTGACGGGCGCTCCGTCCGGTTTGGACCGAGCTGCCCGCTCTATCAACGGCAGGCCGTGTCGGCCGATCCGGCTGTTCGTCTCGATGTCGAAGGCGGCGAGGGACTCGGCCCAGGCCCAGGCGGCCTCCCCCCGCACTTGCGGAGCCAGGAGCGAGAGCTTCTCAACGAGGGCGTCCACCTCCCGAGCGAGATTGACCGCCGTCGGGCGGGCGTCACGAAGCTGCGCGCCGGCCCTGGCAAGATTCGCATCGGAGGGGTCCGACTGAACGGCGAGACAGATCCCGTAGGCCCCCGTGACTCCGATCAGCGGGGCGCCCCGGACCCGCATCGTCCGGATCGCTTCGTCCGCATCCTGCCAGCTGCGGAGGGCGCCGATCACCAACTCACCGGGCAGACGCGTCTGGTCGATGTGCCGCACCACGGTTCGGGCGTCGTCGCTCACCGTCCAGATGCTGCGCTCGGGAATCGTGCTCATCGCTCTGCAACCCGTCAGTCGGAGGTGACCCGCTTCGCCGCCTCGACCGCGCGCGCCCGTATCTCTTCGTAGCCTTCGATCCTGCCGGACTCCATCAGTACCCGTCCATCGCAGATCGTCGTGTGCACGCAGCCACCGTTCGCCGCGTACACCACGTGACTGACCGGGTCGTGCACCGGCGTCAGCGTGACCTCTTTGAGATCCACGAGCACGATGTCCGCCAGGGCTCCGACTTCGAGCCGCCCGGCGTCGGTCCAGCCCATGCCGTCCGCTCCGCCACGGGTCGCGATCTCGAGGGTTTCCGAAGCCGGCATGCAGGTCGAGTCGCCAGCCGAATGCTTCGCCATCAACGAGGCGAACTTCATTTCCTCGAACATGTCCAGATTCGTGTTCGAGGCCGTCCCATCCGTTGCCAGCGCAACGTTCACGCCCGCCGCTCTTGCCGTCGAATAGTCGAACCAGCCACGGACCTCGCGTCCCTGGCCGCAGGCAAGCTTCAGATTGCTGACCGGATTGTGGACGACCGTCGCGGGGTGACGCGCGAGCATCTCGAGCTCGTCAGGCTCGAGCCACACTCCGTGCGCCAGGGTCGTCGGGACTTCGAGGATTCCGCAACGCTCGAGATGAAACGCCGGTCGTACGCCGTGCGCCGCCACGCACTCCTCGACCTCGTGAAGGGTCTCCGAGAGGTGGACCTGGATCGGCAGGTCGTGATCGCTCGCCAACTGCGCGCACCACTCGAGATCTTCCGGCGTGACCGTGTAGACGGCGTGCGGCGCGATCGCCAATCGCACCCGGTCCGGAAATTCCCCGGCCTCGTACGCGGAGATCAACTCGCTGATCTCCCCTTTCAGGTCGCCCAGGAACCCGCCGCTGATCAATCCCCCGCTCACGGTGGCTCGAAGCCCGGAATCCGCGATCGCGCGTACCGCTTTCGGGACCTTCCAGTACATGTCGTTGAACAGCGTCGTGCCGGTGCGGATCATCTCGGCGCAGGCGAGGCGCGTTCCCCAGTAGACATCTTCGTCGGTGAGCTTCGCCTCGGCCGGCCAGATCCGCTCCTGAAGCCAGGGCATGAGGGGC
Organism: Gemmatimonadota bacterium; assembly: GCA_037382625.1. Classification (GTDB taxonomy): domain Bacteria; phylum Gemmatimonadota; class Gemmatimonadetes; order Palauibacterales; family Palauibacteraceae; genus Carthagonibacter. The sequence goes on from JARRPS010000138.1 coordinate 8,045, forward strand.
ATGTCGTCGCCATATCCGCGGAACAGGGTCATCGCGGCATGGGTGTGGGCGTTGACGAGGCCGGGCATGGCAAGGAGATCGGCACCGTCGATCACGCGTGGGTTACCGACCGCAGCGGAGGGAAGGTCGCCGCCGAGAAACGCGATTCTGTTTCCCTCGATGCCGATGTGACCGATCGAGCCGTCGAGCATAGTCACGTCTCGGATGAGCATGTCCATGATACAGCCCTCGCGTTAGTCGTGGGGCGGACGTCTCGAGTATCGGGAAATCGTACGATGCCATACCGCATGAAGCGAGCGGGTCCCTTCGGTTCAAGGGACAACGGAGCTTCGCGACGAGCCTGTCGGTGATCAGCGGCTACGTCCGCGGCCGTGCTCACCGCCGATAGGCCCGATTATTGACGCAACGTCATTCATAAACTATTTTTTATATGATGCCACTGACGATATCAGAAACTCCGAATCCTGCAGTGCTCGCACGGACTTTCCAGGCCCTTGCGGACGAGAAACGAATTCGCATCCTGGAGCTTCTGGGCGGGGGTGAGCTGGCTGGTGGGGGCTCGGAAGCAAGGTCGGTGGGTGCATTACTCTTTGATTCGCGAAGCACTCGAGACGGTCGTTCTGACAGCGGAGGCGTTGTCCGAAGGCACGTACAAGTCGAGAGACGAACTCGGTACGGGGGCGCGGAAGCGATGCTTTCGCCCTCGCCGCGACACTTAAACGACACGGGAGATCAGAGATGAGCACCGAAATCAAGGAAACCGTACGACAGCGCTACGCCGAAGCCGCGATTTCGAAGAGGTCCTGCTGCGGCGGCTCGGATTGCGGCGATGCCGATCCGATCACCCGCGACCTCTACGATGAGCTACAGCGGCAGGACGTCCCGGCAGCGGCGCTGGAGGCCTCGCTCGGATGCGGCAACCCGACGGCCCTGGCCGAGCTCGCCGAGGGAGAGACCGTGCTCGACCTCGGATCAGGGGGAGGAATTGACGTCATCCTCTCCGCGCGTGGCCCGGCGAAATGCCGCGGAGGCACAGATCCCGAACGTCGAGTTCCGCAAGGGCGAGATCGAGGACCTGCCGCTCGCCGACGGTGAGGTGGACGTCGTGATCTCCAATTGTGTGATCAACCTCTCCGTCAACAAGCCGAACGTGCTGGCCGAGGCATTTCGCGTTCTGAAGCCTGGCGGCCGGTTCGCGGTCTCCGACTTGGTCGTCCGCGGCGAGGTCCCGGCCGAAATCCGTAAGAGCCTGGAGATGTGGGCCGGGTGCGTCGCCGGTGCGCTGGAGGAAGACGAGTATCGGTCATTGCTCGCGCAGGCCGGATTCACGCAGATCGAGATCGAGCCCACCCGCATCTACGAAGCGAGCGACGTCGAGGCGGTGCTCGAGGATCATGGCATCGATGTCGGCGCCCGGGGAGAAGCTCTCGAGGGTCGCCTGATGTCGGCATTCATCAGGGCTCGCAAGCCGGTCGTCTGACCTCCCCGCAAACTCCGCGCTTCAAACCGCCAAGCCCGGGTGACGATCCCGTCGCCCGGGATCCTTGCCGCCTCTCGTAGACGGAATCCGGTCTGATCCCATTCAATAGTCCACTGCTTGTCCAGTTTACGTCTGAATAGAATATCGACATATAATTGACATCCATTGGCCGAGTGAGTAAATTCGAGTTACGATTCGGAGAATGGAGAGAAACTGATGCCACGTTTCAAAGCTCTGTCAGCGCTCGGACTGGCGCTGTTCCTGGTGGGCACGGCGGGAGCGACGATCGGTGAGACGAACCCCGCGAACGGGAGCCCGGGAAGGGCCGACCCGAATGCGGAGTTCATCCGTGAGTTCGTCGAGGTCGGCCTCGATCGGAGTGTCGCGGGAGTCCGGGTCGAATCCGAGGAACCCGGCTCCGTGCACCACGTCAGACGGTCACAGAGCTGAATCGGCCTTTGAACGGGGACGACAATGGAGCAGGCACTGACATTTCCCGTCATTTCATCCCGAAGCGTCTTCGCGTTCGAGGTTCGTGACGACGTGTTTTCTTCGACGGACCAACACGGTCGGTCGCTCGACGCGCTTTCACGGGAACGTCCGCTCCTGCTCCTCTTCCTGCGGCACCTGGGGTGCACGTTCTGTCGCGAAGCGGCATCGGACGTCTCGGTTCAGCGCGAGGCGATCGAGCGGGAAGGAGTGACGCCTGCCTTCGTCGGAATGATGGAAGAGGCGGCGCTCAGCGAGTTTCTCGAGGCGTACGGTCTCGGGGACCTGCCGCGCTTCGCGGATCCGGACAGAGAGTTGTACCGGGCTTTCGGACTGCGGCGCGGAAGTCCGAGGCAGCTATTCGGCCCACGGGTCTGGAAGCGTGGGTTGGCTGCCGCGGCACCTTCGTGGCTGGGAGGCGGAGGTCATGGCCTCGGCGCCCTGCAGGGCAACGGACTTCAGATGCCCGGAGTGTTCCTGCTGCACGAGGGCCGGGTCGTCGGCGGATACCGTCACGACACGGCGGCGGACAGGCCCGACTACCGGGAGCTGGCGTGCGAAGCGGGGTGAGGGCGTGCGGGTGGGGCCGCACCCCACGTTTCTTGCCCCGTTTCCACGGCCAGCTTTTTATATAGATCGACGTAGGCGTTGTGCACGTACGAAAGGGTCGCTCCACGGGCGGCCCTTTCGTGCATCAGACTCCGGCGCCCCGGGGATTGCTGAGCGACCTGTTCATTCCGGCCCGCAGACACCCGGCCCCAGTCCCCGTGGCTTCCCGTCCAGGCCCTGGACCACGAGTCCCAGGTGCGCCAGCGCGGTCGCGGCGACATCCACGATCTCCGGCGGGCAGTCCGTGCGCCCCGGGGTGACCGATGGACCGGCCGCCAGAAAGAAGATGGTGGTCTCGGAGGGCGAGTTTCCTCCGTGTCCGCCGGCATCGTTTCGGCCGTGGTCGGTGCTCACGAGAATCAGCCAGTTCTCGTTCTCGAACCCCGGACGCGCACGGAGCGCTTCGACCAGCTCTCCGACCTGCTTGTCGGCTTTCTCGATCGAGGCGCGGTACTCGCGAGAAAAGGAGTCCGTCTCGTGCGAAACGACGTCCGGGTCTCCGAGATACACGAACGCCGCATGAACGTCCGCGTCGCGCAGGTGCTCGACGGCCGCCGCGACACTCGCGGAATCCGCGGGTCCATACCCATCCGCTTCGCCGTCGAAAATCACCTTCTCGTCGATCTCTTCGGAGATCAGCGGCCCACCCGAATCCGACGTCCCGAGTGGCGGCCAGTCGATCACTGCGAAGGTCCCGAGCTCCGGTCGCTCCCGCTCCAGACGGGTGAGAAAGTCCGGCCACTCCGAATAGCGGTTGCCGTGGAAGTCGTTCGAGTCTACTCCGTGCTTCGCAGTCCGCACCCCCGTGAGCATGCTGGACCAGCCCGGGCCGCTCACGGTCCTTACACGGGTCTTTGCCTCGTCCGAGAAGAAGCCCGCATCCGCCAGGGAATCCATGACGGGTGTTTCGGCTCGCTCCAACATGTCCACGCGCACACCATCGATTCCGATCACGAGGACCCTCGGATCGGTCAGGATCTGGGCACGCAGCGTGGCAGACGGTATAGCGACCGGCAGCACTGCCGATGCGAGCGTTGTTATCAGTATGGAGGTCAATCGGGACATCGGCGTCTCCGGGCGACGGTGGCTGGTGACCATGATCGACTCACGGACATGATCCGTTCATGCATGATTCGATGCCAGTAGCTCGACACCGGAGGGGACTCGTGCGGCTCGCCGTCGTCCTGCTGATTGGAGCGCCGCTCCCCGCGTGCAGCGATTCCTTCAGTCCCTCGGGACCCGTGACACCGGGCCCGCTTCCCCCTTCGGCGGCCGGTACGTATTCGCCGATACTATGGAGATGGACGGCAGGGATCGGACCGCCATCGTCGTGCTGCCTTCCGGTTACGACCACGAGACGCGGGTTCCGGTCCTTTTCGGCTACCACGGAGGCGGGGGAAGCGCTCAACAGATGCGCGAGCAGACCGATCTCGATCCGATTGCCGATGAGTGGCGCTTCGCGGTGGTGTACCTGGACGCGTATGACGGCTACTGGGTCACCCCGTGCCCCGATTACGACAACGAGGGCCGGGACCCGCTCGAAGAAATCGAGTACGCGGAGGATCTGATCCGATCACTGAGCCGAAGCCACGCGCTCGATCCGGATCGGGTGTAGGCGACCGGCTTTTCGATGGGCGGGTTCTTTCTGAACTTCATTGCCTGTCACCCGGACACTCCGTTCGCCGGCATCGCCCCGGTCGCCGCCGGCGCGCGTTGCAGCCTGCCCGGCTGGTGCGCGACCTTCCTGCTCAATCGACACCCCGTCCCCGTCCGGATCACGAACGGGATGGTCGATCTCTCGGTACCACCCGAGGGAGGAGAGACCTGGCTCGGCGTGGACGAGCTTGTCGCCTGGTGGCGGGAATGGAACGGCTGCACCGCGAGCAGCACCTCCGACGTCAATCCGGAGACCACGAGGGAGTTCGATCCCCAGGTTGTTCCGGAGCGAATGGGCAGAGTGCCGGAACGGGTCGAAAGTCCAGGTGCAGAAGGTCGAGCGAATCGGCCACTGGTGGCCAGGCGCGGGAAGCCGGTGGCGCGCACGGACCCGTCGGCGGTACCAGGGAACAGAGTTGCGAAGCCGTGTTCCGTCCGGGTTCCATCGTCGTGTGGTGCAACCGCCATCGACCAATTCTGCCCCCCGTCCATCGAGAGGGCGATTCGCACGTCGTAGGCGTAGGATGCGTCGCCAGACCTCTGGAGCCAGTGCGCGGCAAGCGATCCGTCAGGCGAACGTATGACCGAGGGAAGGTAGGCCCGTCACGAACAGGTCATCGCGCTCGACCACGGTCTCGACGGGTCCCCATCCCTCTCCCGCCCGACGTGCGATCCGAAGCGCGTGCCCCGCAGGAGTCGGCTCGAGCCAGCTCAAGAGCAGTGCACCGTCAGAGTCCGCGAAAAGCCACGGATCCGCGGCTCCATCCCCGGCCGGAGTCACGACCGGTCGCGGGATCCCGCCCTGTGGCAGCGAAACATCTTCCGGAACGGGGGAGCGCTGGCACGCCCCGGACGCCCTGAGGACCGCGATCGCCACCGCGCAGGCCGCCCGGTCAGGCATCCGGACCACCATCACCTCCCCAACCCGCGACACTTGCGCCATCTCGGCCATTCTCACTCTATGGGTCGCCTGCACGTCGAACGGAAGATCCACGAGAGGTCAAATGATATGTTCACCTGCACGAATCGTGGCAATCCCGGCCGGACTGATCCTGATGGCAACCACGCTGCTCACGGCGCTCGCTCCTGCAAATGCAACTGCCCAGGAGTTCCGTGCACCGACAGACTGGGTTGCCCGACCGGAGCGGTTCGTCGAGATGCCCCCGGGATGGCACCTGACAGCCGGACGGGGCGTGATTCTCTACAACCCGTTGGCAACGGCCGATGGCCGCTTCGAGGTCGAATCCGAGGGCTTTCTCTTCGACCCGAAGGGGGTGGACGGACGCTACGGTCTGATCCTGGGCGGCCGCGAGCTCGACTCGGATGCCCCGCGCTACGTGGCGTTCGAGATCGGCACGAAGGGTGACTTCGCGGTGCGGGAGGTGGAGGCTTACGAGAGCACGGACCTCCTGGCGGGCACACGGTCCGCCATTCTGCCCTGGATGGGCGAGGATGCGACGGTGAAGAACATTCTCGGGTTCGAGGCAGGCGACGCGACCGTACGTTTTCTCGTGAACGGAGAAATCATCGCGGAGCTCCCGAGGTCGAAGGTGGATCCTGATGGGATCGTGGGACTCCGGATTGACGCAGGCCTCAATACCCACATCACGACGTTGAACATCACCACCGATGCGGGGACCCGGCGCTGGGCACCCGAGCCCCCGAAGCAGAAGTGAACCCGGATCCGGCCATTGCACTGCAGGCCCCGAAGTTGCACCCTTTCCGCGCACGTTCACGTCGCCGTCCCCCACCCGGCGCGAGTGAGAGCACTTAGCCGACAGTGAGACCATGACAGATCCACGCTACACCAGGCTCGCAGAAACCCTCATCCACTATTCCTGCGAGCTGAAGACCGGTGAAAAGGTCCTGATCGAGGCGATCGACGTCCCGCACACCTTCACGAACGAGCTGGTTCGAGTCGCGCACGCGGCCGGAGTGGTTCCAAACGTGCTGCTGAAGAGCAACGAGGTACTGAGAGGCCTTCTGCTGGGTGCCACCGAATCACAGCTCGAGATCATGGCTCGCGGCGAGGAAACCGTGATGGACCTGATGGACGCCTACATCGGTGTCCGCGGCTCCGCCAACATCTCCGAGTTGTCTGATGTCCCGGCAGAGCAGATGAAGCAGTACGAACAGCTGATCTGGAAGCGCGTGCACACCGACATCCGGGTGGCGAAGACCCGCTGGGTGGTATTGCGGTGGCCCAGCCCGTCGATGGCCCAACTGGCCGAGCGCAGCAGCGAGTCGTTCGCCGACTTCTACTTCGATGTGTGCACGATGGACTACGCGAGAATGTCCGAGGCGCTCAAGCCGCTGCAGGCGCTGATGGAACGAACCGATCGCGTGCGGCTGGTGGCACGCGAGACAGCATCGATGGCATACCGGCGATGCCCTGCGACGGGAAGCGGAACATTCCCGACGGCGAGGTCTACACCGCGCCGGTTCGGGACAGTCTGAACGGCACGATCCGCTACAATACGCCGACCGTGTACCAGGGGGTCAGCCACCAGAACATCTTCTTCCGGTTCGAGAACGGGAAGATCGTCGAGGCGGAAAGCAACAACACCGAGCACCTGAACCGGGTCCTGGATTCGGACGAGGGAGCTCGATACATCGGCGAGTTCGCCATCGGCTTCAATCCTTACATACACGAGCCGATGAAGGACATTCTCTTCGATGAGAAAATCGCGGGCTCACTGCACCTGACACCGGGCAACGCCTACGACGTGGCCTTCAACGGAAACCGCAGCCAGATTCACTGGGACCTCGTACTGATCCAGCGACCCGAGTACGGTGGCGGCGAGATCTGGTTCGACGACGTGCTGATCCGGAAGGATGGACTGTTCGTCCTTCCGGAGCTCGAAGGCCTCAATCCGGAGAACCTGAAGGACTGACGCACTGGTCGCGGCGGCGGCCCTCAGCCGCCCACCGGCTTCCGGACGATCGCGTGCTGCGTGCTGCCGTTCATCGTGACCACCAGAGGTGCCTCGAAGCGGAGGTGACGCACCGGATCGATCTCCTGCATCGCGGGCTGCTCGGCGAGAAAGGACCAGTCCACGAACCCCTCGCCGCGCTCCTCGTTCACGGTCAGGTAGCCGATGTTCAGCGAGGTGAGATTCTGGAAGAAGTGGGTCCCCTGCGAGGGGGTGACCCGCATGTCCTTGAAGCCCGCCTCGACGATCACCCGGGCGCCCGAACTGTCCGACCAGCGAACGGGAATGCCCAGCCAGGGCTCGGTGGAGCCCCAGCGTCCGACCCCGATCAGCAGATAGGGACGTCCTTCGGCGACGAGACCCCGGTTGAACTGCGACACCGCCGTGTCCCAGTGCCGACGTGCTTTCGCAGATCAGCTCGCCGGGCGCGAGCTCGCCCACCTCCACCGTCTCTTTCTCGCGGCTGGAGCTGAAGGGGCGCAACTGAAGAAAGGCGAACTCGGCCGGTTGGTCGGCCGGCGTCTCCAGGTTGACGGCGAATTCGATCTCGACGGGTGAACTCGTGCCGATCGATCCGACTCGGAGCAATTCCTGCAGGATCTCCGCGAGCGGGAACATGTCGTGCTTGAGTATCGGGGCCATGCTGACGATCGGCACGCCCGGACGCGAGAGACCGTCGTACACGGCCTTGTTCTCGGCGGAATAGGTCGATCCGACCCAGTTGAGAACACCGTGTTCCTTCGCCACATGGAGCGGTACCAGCTCCAGCTCTCCGCTTCCTGAGCCCTCTGCCGGCTGCCGTCGGTCGGCCAGTCGCAACGCCCAGAAGGAACGCTGCGAGTTGTTGACCATATCCTCGACCGTGGAAAACTCGACGTTGTGTTGCGGAAAGGAGGGACAGAATCGGAAGCAGGGCGACCCCTCCACGACGGTCTTTCCAAGCCCGAGCGCCACGGCTGCGATTCCGTCCGTGGAGGCCATCGGAGGGGTAGGGTAATAGTTGTAGGACCGCGCCACGCCGGAAACATCGGGAAAGAACAACCCGTCCCGGTCCTGCCCGATCAATTCCTGGATGATGACCGCCATCGACTCCTCTTCGAGACGATCATGATCCCGAACGACCATCCGGATCCAGCCGTTCGGGTGGAACAGCTGATCGCAGCGATCAAGTCGGTTTACGCCTCCACCTTCTCGACGGAGAGCAAGGCCTTCCTCGAGGCTACGCCCTACCGTCTCGA
>JARRPS010000139.1:0-8514 GCA_037382625.1 Gemmatimonadota bacterium
TCCGACGAGCCGACCGCCGGGAGGCTGAACGCGCGAACCTCCTTCAACTCCCCGAATACGACATCGTGCAGGCTGATCCGAAGTACCGGAGCGGCGGCGCTGCCTGACACCTGGCTGGCTACGAGCCAGACTGCCCCAAGCTGATTCCACAACCCGTAATTGACGGCTTCGCCCACCCGGAAGTCTCCCGGGACTTCGATCATTTCGAAGCGATCGCTGAAATCCAGATCCTGTCGAAGGATCGTCTCGGCAACCCGTGCGATCTCCTCGAGGCCGTCCGCGCTCTCGACGGGAGTGAGCACCAAACCCGGCAGGTAACCGGGGGTGTAAGTGATTCCGATCCTCACGTCCCCGGGCTCCTGAGCGGCTCCCGGCGTGACAAACGGACCGGTCGCGGCCACTACGAGCAGTACTGCGGCGACTCGAATGCTGTTGATGGTCATCAATACCTTCATCTGGTCGTCGGGTCGAAGAAGAACGAGATCCGCAGACGGTCGCGGGGCCACGCTTCGGGCAGGGGACCGAACGCTCGGGCCCGACCTGCGGCCTCGATCGCACCTCGCGCTTCGAGATCGAAGCTCATCTCTCCCGACCGGGTGAGCATCTCGATCTCATCGACGGAGCCGTCCCTCGAGATCACGAATACGACTTCCGCCCGGAGGTGCCGGCCCCCTGCGGGCGGCCTCCAGTAGCGATTCACCTGCCGGATGATGTTCTGCAGATACGAGGGATCCACGAAGGCGGCGCCCTCGAGCTGGACGTTGATCGCCTCCTCCCCCTCCTCGGGGGCACGCGCCGGCTCTCTCGTCTCTTCCACCGGCGGGGGGATCTCCTCGACCACCGTCGGGAGTTCCGTCTGCGGCACCGGTTGCTCGGTGGGCTGCGGCGGAGGCGGGCGATTCTCTTCCTCAGCCGGCCGGGCCGGCTGAGGCGTCAGTCTCTCGGGGGCCGATTCATCCGCGGCCGCGACGAGCCTGACACGATAGGTCTGAGCCGGAAGCGTACGGGGCCGCATCGTTGCCGAGCCGACGACGAGAGCGATTCCGGCGACCAGGTGAAGGATCGTCGAAGCGAGCAGAGCTCCGGCCGGCGGTCGATGCAGCGGTTCGCGCACCTCAGCGATCCGCTTCCGGCTCTGCCACGAGGCTCACCGCTTCGATCTCGGCTTCCTTCAAGGTTCCGATCACCCAGAGAACCGCACCGTACGGCACATCCCGATCACCTTTCACGTAGACGGTTTCGGCGCCGCTGCGCTCCACCAGCACTCCGATCGTCGCGTCGAATTCCTCCCGGGACACCGCATCGTCCTCGACATAGATCGTACCCTCTCGATCGATCGAGATGACGATGCCCTCGCTCACCTGGAGTGGAGCCGCAGGTGCCTTCGGGATGGTGACCTCGACACCTCCCTGCAAAATCGGCGCGGTTATCATGAAGATGACGAGAAGCGTGAACGCCACGTCCACCAGGCTGGTCACGTTGATCTCGGCGCGAACCGGCAGACCGCCCGGTCGGTCGTTCCGGGACCCCCGTCCGATCATACCCGGCCCTCGCGGGCCAGAGTGCCGATGAACTCGGCCGCGAATCCCTCCAGCTCACCGGTGAACAACCCGAGCTTGCCAGCGAAGTGGTTGTAGGCGATGACAGCCGGGATGGCGACCGCGAGGCCGGCGACGGTCGTCACGAGGGCCTCGGCGATGCCCGGCGCGACCGCGGCGATGTTGGCACTTCCCTGGCTGGTGATACCGATGAAGGAGTTCATCACGCCGACGACCGTGCCGAGCAGCCCCATCAAAGGGCTGACCGACCCGATGATGGCCAGCCAGGTGAGGCCGTGCGCCATGTCGTCCCGCTCCTCGGACAGTTCCTTCTCGAGAACGAGACGGAGGGCCTCCAGCTGAGCGGCCGACAGGCCCGGACCCGTGTGAACCTCATCCCGGAGCGCCGTCGGTCGGAGCTCGGTGAAGAAGTTCACTCCTCTTCGGAAGACCCGGGTATAGGGTGACTCGGCCAGGCGGGTGAGAGTCTGATACACTTCGCGAAGGCCCGCCGCATCCTGCATCGCCTCGACGAATTCGTCGCCGGAGGCGCGGAGGCGGCGAAACTCGGACCACTTCCAGAAAATCAACACCCAGGAAACGAGAGAAAAGGCTGCGAGGACGATCAGAATGACCTTGGTCATCGGCGTGGCGCCGAGAACGAGATCCCACGGACGGACAGCGATCGGCTGCCCGGCCTGCAACGTCAAGGGAAAGGCGAATAGCCCCATCGAGTGAATCCTCAAATCTCTTGCGCGATATGCTCGTACGTGTTTCGAAGTCCCTGCTCCAGAGACATCTCGGGTGCCCAGCCGAGACCGCGCAGCTTCTCCGTGTGCAGACAGCTTCGGAGAACTTCGCCCTTTCGAGCCGGTGCGTGCTGCACCTCCACCTCCGCTCCGGCCGCCTTCAGCAGGGTTGCGGCGAGCCTCACGACCGACGTTTCCTCTCCCGTCGCTATGTTGAACGCCACGTCGTCCACCGTTGTCGGTTCCGGCAGGGGCGTCGTCGTCAGAAGCAGGTTCGCCCGGGCCACATCGCCCGCGTAGACGTAGTCGCGTGTCTGCATTCCGTCGCCGTAGATGGTGAGCGGCTCTCCCGCGATCAGCCGGCTGCTGAAGACGGCAACTACCCCCGCCTCACCGTTCGGATCCTGCCGTGGCCCGTAAACGTTCGAGTATCGGAGCGACGCACCCTCGACCCCGAAGAGCTTTCGGAACGTGAAGAGGTAGTGCTCACCCGCCAGCTTGCTCACTCCGTAACCGGAGAGCGGCGCCTTCAACGTGGTTTCCGGGGAGGGAATCTCACCGGACTCGCCGTAGATCGCACCGCCGGACGAGACGAACAGGAATCGGGGTACCTCTCCGTCCCGGGCCGCCTCCAGGAGATTGAGCAGTCCGTCGATGTTGATCGACGCATCGTGCCTCGGGCGCGCGACTGAAACTCTCACGTCGATCTGGGCGGCATGGTGATTCACCAGATCGAACCGCCCGCCCCGGATGAGATCGGCAGCGGCGTCCGATCGGATATCCTCCTCGACCAGCGTCACGCCGTCCGGGAGGTTCGACCGTCTTCCCGTGCTGAGATCGTCGAGGGCCGTAACTTCCCAACCCGCGTCCCGGTAGGCCTGACAGACGTGCGACCCGATGAACCCGGCTCCCCCGGTAACGAGGACCCGCGGAGATCCGCTCACGTTGTACTCCTGTTATGGTGAATCGACACCTGCGGCTGAATCGGCACGAAGCCGAGCGTAAAGGAAGATCCGCCCCGCGAACGCGGCTCACCCCGGCAGCCGGAATTTCGTCCCGAAGCTACCGGGATCCGATGGAGCGGGAAAGGACGTCGATCAGCCGGAGAGTCGGCGTGAAAGGCGCACCGGATCGCCTTCCCGCGTGCCCGGGTCACGGACCTTGCGCACTACCGCGGTCGACGTGCCACCCGTCACGCGAACTACCCGCAGCACGCAGAGAGCGTCCTCCGGCTCTGCGAGGGCCGGAGACGGCTCGAGGTGTGAGAAGACAAGGAATTCATCGCCGATCTGGACCCCCTCCTGCCGACCGAGATCGAGGAATACCTCGTCGTAGAGATCGAGAACCACCTGATTCTCCATGGCGAAGGCGATGATCTTCCCGTTGAGAACATCATCCGTCTCGGCAGGCTCCAGCTCCGGATCGAGGAAGAAATCGGCGGCTACCATCACCGGATCTCCAACCGCATAGTCACCGTATACGTCGACGACCCGCGCGCGGGCGCTGTCCGCCACCGTTCGAGTGACCAGGAGCAGAGCCTTCGATTCGAGCACGCTCCCGAACGGCCCGATTCCTCGGCCCCAGCGTACCGTCTGGAGCAGGTCTCCCGGCTTCGCCTGCAGTCCCGAGAGCTGGACGATCACATCCTGATGAAGTCGCGCGGAGGGAGGAAGGTTCAGGTCGAGCGGGTTCTCTTCGATCACCCGGGCCGTCCTCCCCATCGGACCGTATTCGCCGGGATCGACGAGCAGACTGGCCTGAAAGAAATCGCTGACGCTCACGACCGCAGGACGCGTCTCGTCGTCCACCTGCAGAGCCGAGAGAGAGAGTAGCTGGTCGCTGCGCGTGCCGAACACGGTGCCCGAGAGATCGGTCGCCGGTGCCGGCCGTCCGCCGCGGTACGCCGCACCAGACCGCGGCGCATCGTATCGGCCGCTCGATACGACCGCACCGGCATCGCCCGGCATCCGGAGACGTTCGCCCGGATAGATCCAGTGCGGATCCTGCACGACATCGCGGTTGAGGTCGTAGATGTCGGACCAGCGATATGGATTGCGAAGATAGCGCGCGGAGAGTTCCCACAGCGTCTCGCCCCGACGAACTTCATGGCGGGCCCGGGAGTCGTCCTCGACCTCCTGTGCCCCCGCGGAAGGCACCCCTCCGAGAGCCAGAGCCATCGTCCCCCCGACGATCGCCAACGTGCGTGCCATCCTGTTCATCCGCCGCTCCTCAGAAGGGCAGGTCATCGTCACCGGCGGGCGTCAGCGACTCGTTCGAGAACTCCTCGTAGTCATCGCCGGAGTCCTGGCTTCCGCCACGCCCCGTCGCTCGCGAGGCGGAACTCGAACTCCCGAACTCGGAGCCATCGCTACGGCCGCCGAGCATGATCATCTCGCGCCCGCGAATCTCCGTGATGTACCGGGTCTGGCCATCCTTGTCCTCGTACTGCCGGTACTCGATCGAGCCCTCGACATAGACCCGGTCCCCCTTCTTCAGGTACTGGTCCGCGAGGTCAGCCAGCTTCTCCCAGAATATCACCCGGTGCCACTCGGTCTTCTCCTGCGGCTGACCCTGCCTGTCCGTCCATCGGCGGCTCGTAGCGATCGAGAGAGTGGCAACTCGCGCGCCGCCGGGGGTGGTTCGGACGTCCGGATCGGCCCCGAGATTCCCTATGATCTGAACGCGGTTCAGAGAACGCGACATGAGTACCTCGTATTCATATGTTGCAGTTCACCTTACGAGTGGAGAGCCGAGCGCGCTTCTGCCTTTCCCCCCTTCACTCCCCTCTTCCCGAGCCAACCTAGGCGCACTTTCGGAGCACTGTCAACGCGCATCATTCTGCAGATGGAGCCTCATCACGCACGCATCTTCGCGCGGTTCACTATAGTAGCCGGGTCGTCGGCCCACGACCTGGAAACCCCGTTTCTCGTACAGGGACCGGGCGGCCGAATTGCTCTCGCGGACCTCGAGATAGAGAGAGCGCGCGCCCCGATCGCGAGCCAGCTCGATCGAGCTTTCGAGAATCCTGCTCCCGATTCCGCGTCCTCGCCAATCGGGATCTACGGCCAGATCCCCGAGCTCCGCTTCATCGGCGGCGAACCAGAGAACGGCGAATCCCACGATTTCGGTCTCCGTCTCCAGACCACCCGACCGCTCTGCCGTGAGCAGCGAGGCACTGGGGCGCCGCATCAGCGCCCGGAAGGTGCTTTCCTGCCAGGGCATCGTAAAGGACTTCCGCTCGATCCGCATGACCTCGGAAAGATCCGCCGGTCTCATGGGACGGATGGCGATCCTCCTCACGAGCCTCTCATCGCTCGGATTCCCGCTCGGCGGACGAGGCCCTCACGTAATCGGGCTGCCACTTCGCCGGATGCTCGATCCGGCCCGTTGCGGGAAAACTCCGGACGAGACGGAGGCTGCGAGAGTCCAGATTGTCGGGGGCCGGAGCCGGTCGAGCGTCGTTTCCCAAGGCTCGGCGGCGGGTCCGAAGCACGACTCGAGTCGGGCGATCTCGGGCCCATTCCGCTCGATCTCGTATCCTGCCGCGTAGACCTGGCCTCGGCGCGCGTCGATCGCGGCACACACTCGACCCGATGCCCCGGACCCGATCGCGATCGCGGCGAGACTCGACCAGGCGTGCAGTTCGGCCCCGAGAGCCGCCCGGATTCCCTTGGCCAGCGCGGCGGAGATCCGCACACCCGTGAAGGAACCAGGCCCGGATCCAACGACGATTCGCGAGATGGCGGATGGCTCCGCTCCCGCCGATCGCAAGAGACGATCGATAGCGGGAAGCACGGATTCGGAACGGACCGCCTGCACCGGAAGCCGCAACTCGAGAACGGTTTCCCCTGTCCCGGTCGGAAATCCGCCGAGGGCGATGCTGCCCGTCGGTGTGCTCGTATCCAGCGCGAGAGTCAGCACGGATCGACCGTCGGTGCGGGAGGCTCTCCGCCGGCGCCCACAGACCGGACTTCGACGCGCCGTCTGTCCGGACGGTCGGTGAAATTCAGCCGGACCTCCCAGCGATCGGGCGGCAGCCAGTCCTCCGCCCGCTCCGCCCATTCGACGAACACGGCCGCGTTGCTCTCCAGGAGTTCGGGCCAACCCACGTCGACCAGCAGCTCCGGCGAATCGAGACGATAGAGGTCGGCATGCCAGATGACCTCTCCGGAAGTGGTCTGATGCCGATTCACCGAGGTCCACGGGCCCACAGATCGCCGAGCGTCGAGGTGCCGAATCCGGAGTCAACCGCCCGCGCTCCTCCCGATCCCCGCCCGTCCACGTCGTCCCCGCCCTCCGCGGCGTTCCGGTCCCGTTTCCAGGCGCGCCCGAACGTCGAACAGTTGATCCCGAAGCCGCGCGGCTCGCTCGAAATCCAGCTGTTCGGCCGCTTCGCGCATCTCCTCCTCGATCTTCCGAACCAGGACCGCGGGATCTGCTGTCTCGTATTTCCGTTGCGTCTCCGCGACCGCACGATCTGCGACCGGTTCCTCCGCCTCCACCGTGCGGGCGTCGGCCACGGCGGTCGTGAACCGGATCTCCCTGATGGATTTCCGGATCGTCTGCGGTGTGATTCCATGCTCCTCGTTGTAGCGTGCCTGGACCTCGCGACGCCGATTGGTCTCCTCGATCGCACGCTCCATGGACCCCGTGATACGGTCCGCGTAAAGAATCGCCGTTCCATTCAGATTCCGTGCGGCGCGACCTATGGTCTGAACGAGAGAGGTCTCCGACCGCAGGAATCCCTCCTTGTCCGCGTCGAGGATCGCCACCAGGGAAACTTCAGGAAGATCGAGCCCCTCGCGCAGCAGGTTGATTCCTACCAGCACATCGAAGCTCCCGAGGCGCAGATCCCGGAGGATTTCGACCCGCTCGATCGAGTCGATGTCGCTGTGCATGTACCGCACGCGGACGCCGCGGGCCGCGAGGAAGTCGGTGAGATCTTCCGCCATCCGCTTCGTCAGGGTCGTCACGAGCACTCGCTCCCGTCGCCCCGTCCGCTCCCGGATCTCCTCGAGCAGATCGTCCACCTGCGTGGCGACCGGGCGGATCTCCACCCTGGGATCCAGCAGACCGGTCGGCCGCACCAGCTGCTCGGTCACGATTCCTCCCGACTTGCGCAGCTCGTAGTCGGCCGGCGTCGCGCTGAGGAATATGGCCGCGGGTACGAGTTCCTCCCACTCGTCGAATTCAAGCGGCCGGTTGTCGAGCGCCGAGGGAAGGCGGAATCCATGCTCCACCAGGGTCAGCTTTCGACTCCGATCTCCCTTGTACATCGCCCCAATCTGGGGGATCGAGACGTGGGATTCGTCCACGATGACGAGATGATCGTCCGGAAAGTAATCGAGCAGGCAGTATGGCCGCTCCCCTGGCTCGCGGCCGTCGAAGTACCGCGAGTAATTTTCGATTCCCGGGCAGACACCGATTTCCCGCAGCATCTCGATGTCGAATCGGGTACGGCTCTCGAGTCGCTGGGCTTCGAGCAATCGACCGTTGGTCCGCAACTCCAGGAGCCTCGCCTCCAGCTCCGTCAGGATTCCGTCGATCGCCCGTTCGAGCCGATCCGGATCGACCGCGTAGTGCGTCGCAGGGAACACAGCGGTCCGGTCGAGTGATGCGATCGCTCTGCCCGTGAGCGGGTCGATCTTGGTGATCCGTTCGACCTCGTCGCCGAACAGCTCGATACGGACCGCCTGTTCCTCGTACGCGGGCAATACCTCGATCACGTCGCCACGCACCCGAAAGGTGCCGCGGCGAAGCTCCAGGTCGTTGCGACTGTACTGGATGGCCACCAGCGCCGAGAGGATCTCACGCCGGGAGATCTGTTCGCCACGGTCCACGGTCAGCATCATCTGCCGGTATCCGCTCGGATCACCCAGACCGTAGATCGCCGACACCGAGGCGACGACGATCACGTCCCGACGCTCCATCAGTGCGGATGTCGCCCGGAGCCGGAGCCGATCGATGTCGTCGTTGATCGAAGAGTCCTTCTCGATGTAGGTGTCCGTGCGTGGTACGTAGGCTTCCGGCTGGTAGTAGTCGTAATACGAGATGAAGTACTCGACGGCATTCGTCGGAAAGAACTGGCGGAGTTCCCCGTACAGCTGGGCTGCGAGCGTCTTGTTGTGGCTCATCACCAGCGTCGGGCGTCCGGTCGCCTGTATCACGCCGGCCATCGTCACCGTCTTGCCGCTGCCGGTCACCCCCAGCAGGGTCTGCCATCGCCG
>JARRPS010000140.1:0-5689 GCA_037382625.1 Gemmatimonadota bacterium
CCCCCACCATCAGTGAATTCCCTACGTTGTTGCGGGCATCTCCCATGTAGCAGAAGGAGATCTCCTCCGGCTCGCGGCCGGAGTGCTCCATCATCGTCATGACGTCCGCGAGCACTTGTGTCGGGTGGTATTCGTCGGTCAGGCCGTTCCACACCGGGACGCCCGCGTGCTCCGCGAGCGTTTCGACCCGTTCCTGGCCGAATCCGCGGTACTCGATCCCGTCGTACATCCGGCCCAGAACGCGCGCCGTGTCGGCCACCGATTCCTTGTGTCCGATCTGTGAGCCGGTCGGCCCCAGGTAGGTGACGTGCGCACCCTGGTCGTAGGCCGCGACCTCGAAGGCACAACGGGTCCGCGTGGACGTCTTCTCGAAGATCAGAGCGATGTTGCGGCCCGACAGCCGACGGACTTCGCCCCCCTCCTGCTTCGCCTGCTTGAGCTCGAAGGAGAGATCGAGCAGGTAACGGATCTCCTCCGGCGTGAAGTCCATGAGCTTGAGGAAACTGCGTCCTTTGAGATCCAAGCGTACCGCTCCGGGCTCAGGCAGATGCGACGTCGGTGCTTTCCCCGCCGGATTCGCGATCGGGGCCTCGGTCGGGCCGAATATAGCGGGTCCGCTTGCCCGGCGCGGCCCCCCTTCAGCGGACCGGTCCCGGCTCGACGTCCGGACCCGAACCCACTTCGTTCTTCGCGCCCTTTCGAGCCTTCGAGCGCTCCACCATCCCCTGAACGATCACGTAGAACACGGGGATCAGAAACACCCCGCTCACCGTGGCGATCAGCATCCCGCCCAGCACGGCCGTGCCGAGCGACACGCGGCTCGCGGCGCCTGCACCCGATGCGATGGCCAGGGGGATAACGCCGAGAATGAACGAGAAGGCGGTCATCAGGATCGGGCGGAACCGGAGCCGCGCCGCTGTCACGGCGGAGTCGACGACGTCCTTCCCTTCCTCGCGCAGCTGCTTGGCGAACTCCACGATCAGGATCGCCGTCTTGGCGGAGAGGCCGATCAGCAGCACGAGCCCGATCTGCGTGTAGATGTTGTTGTCGAGACTTCGCAGGCCCGTGAACAGCAGCGCGCCCAGAATCGCCATGGGAACGCCCATCAGCACGGCCAGCGGGATCATCCAGCTCTCGTACTGGGCCGCCATGAACAGGAAGACGAAGATGATCGCGAGACTGAAGATGATCGGCGCGAGATTGCCGGCCGCGATCTGCTGATAGGTGACGCCGGACCACTGATACCCCATCTGCTGGGGCAGCATCTCCCCGGCCAGCCGTTCCATCTCCTCCACCGCCTCACCGGACGATCTTCCGCTAACCGGCGCACCCGAGATCGTCGATGCGGGAAACATGTTGAATCGGGTGATCACCGACGGTCCGACGGTGTCCCGCACCTGCGCCAACGTCCCCATGGGGATCATGTCGCCCGCGGCATTTCGAACCTCGAGCCGGTCGATGTCGGAGACGCGAGACCGGAACTGCTGATCCGCCTGGACCTGCACCTTCCAGGTGCGGCCGAAGAGGTTGAAATCGTTCACATAGGCGGATCCGAGGTTGGCCTGCAGCGTGCTGAACACGCTCTGAAGCGGGACCCCGTAGGTCTTGACGCGATTCCGGTCCACGTCCACGAAAAGCTGTGGCACGTTCGCCGTGAAGTTCTGGTTCAATCGGGTGACGACCGGGCTGGCATTTCCGGCGGCGACCATGTCCTCCGCGAAGATCTCCAGTTGCTGCAGACCGGCGCCGCCCCGGTCCTGAAGTTCCATCGAGAAGCCGCTCGCGTTGCCGAGGCCGTTGATCGGCGGCGGCCCGAAGACGAATGCCGTCCCCTCCTGCACCGAGAGCAGGTAGCGCTGGATCGCCGCCATCAGGAGATCGACGTGCTCCTCGTCACCACGGTCCGACCAGTTCTCCAGGGTCGCGATGATCGCGCCGAAATTCGAACCCTGAACTCCGTTGAGCATGGAGTAGCCGCCGATCGTGATGTAGTGCTCGACTCCCGGCGTGTTCGCGACGACGCCGTTGATGCCGGCCAACACCTCTTCGACCCGCTCCATCGAGGCACCGTCCGGCAGCTCGAGATTCACGAAGAAATAGCCCTGGTCCTCGTCGGGAATGAATCCGCCCGGGATCAGTCGGAACCCGAGGACCATCGCAGCCATCAACCCGGCGAAGATCGCGAGGGTGAGTCCGGTGCGACGGACCAGCCCGTTTACGACGCCCATGTACCGATCCGTGGTGACCTCGAAGACCTCGTTGAACTTCGTGAAGAACCGGTTCCGCTTCTCCGCCGAGGGACGCAGGAGAAGCCCCGCGAGGGCGGGACTGAGCGTGAGAGCGTTGATCGACGAGAAGACCGTCGCAATGGAGATCGTGATCGCGAACTGCTGGTAGAGGCGACCGGTGAGCCCCGGCATCAGGGCGGTCGGAACGAAGACGGCGAGCAGCACGAGCGTCGTCGCCACGATCGCTCCCCCGACCTCCTCCATCGCTTTCGCGGTAGCGGCCTTCGGCTCCATCCCCTCATCGTCGATCAGGCGCATCGTGTTCTCGACGACCACGATCGCATCGTCCACCACGATGCCGATCGCCAGCACCAGGCCGAACAGCGTCAGGTTGTTGATCGACATCCCGAACAGCTTCATCGCGAAGAAGGTCCCGATCAGGGACACCGGGATGGTGACGGAAGGGATGACGGTCGTGCGCCAGTCCTGGAGGAAGATGTATACCGAGAATATCACCAGCAGGATCGCTATGATCAGGGTCTGGATCACCTCGGCGATCGAGGCCTCGATGTACCGCGTCGAGTCGTATGCGACGACGGCCTCGAGCCCTTCCGGGAAGCTCTCCTCCAGCTCGGCCATGGCCGACCGGACACCCTCGGCGACCCCGAGGGCGTTCGATCCCGGCAGCTGATATACGACGACCCCGACGCTCGGGACTCCGTCCAGCTGGACGTACCAGGAATAGTCCTGCGCTCCCAGTTCGACCCGGGCCAAATCCCGAACCCGGACGATCTCGCCGGTGCCGCCGGTCTTGACGATGATCTCCTCGAACTGCGCTACGGTCTCGAGACGACCGAGGGTAGTGATCGTATACTGGAAGTTGAGGCCCGCCGGGTTGGGAGGCTGCCCGATCGCACCCGCCGCCACCTGCACGTTCTGCTCGCGCAGAGCTCCGATCACCTCGTCCGTCGTCAGGTTGCGGGCCTTGAGCTTCTGGGGATCGAGCCAGATCCGCATCCCGAAGTCCTTGGCTCCCATCGCCTGGACTTTGCCGACACCGGACACACGTGCCAGCACATCGTTGATCTGCGTGGTGGCGTAATTCGAGAGGAAGATGTCGTCGTACCGCCCGTCCGGAGAGATCAGGTTCACCATCAGCGTCATCATGGTGGACTGCTTCTCCGTCTTCACTCCCTGGCGCTTCACCTCTTCCGGCAGCAACGGTTCCGCGATCGAGACCCGGTTCTGTGTCAGCACCGCCGCCATGTCCGGGTCCGTCCCGATGTCGAACGAAACCGTCAGATTCATGCTGCCGACCGAGGTGCTCTTCGACTGCATGTAGATCATGTTCTCCACACCGTTCACTTCCTTCTCGATCGGCGTGGTAACGGTCTGCTCGACCACCTGGGCGTTCGCACCGGGGAAAGTCGTGCTCACCTGGACGGTCGGGGGCGTGATGTCCGGCATCGACTCGATGGGCAGCGTCGGGATCGAGATCGTGCCCAGGATGACGACGACGATCGAGATGACCAGCGCGAAGACCGGCCGGTAGATGAAGAAGCGGCTGAACATGGCCTACTCCTCCGCCCCGGCGGCGTCCCGTCGCTGCGCCATTTCCTCCTTGGAGCGCGGCGTGACCGGGAGACCGGGTCGGGCGCGAAGCAGTCCGCTCGAGATGTATCTCTCGTCCGGCTCGAGGCCTTCCTCCACGACGATCATGCCATCCGGCTGGAGCTGACCCAGCTTCACGTAGCGCCGCTCGACGATGTCGTCCTCATCCACCAGGTACACGTACTTTCCACCCAGATCGGTGCCGACTCCCCTCTCGTCGATGAGAAGGGCATCCGCGGACTCGGCGGCCAGCAGTCGCACACGCACGAACAGGCCCGGGAACAGCTGCCGATCCTCGTTCTCGAAAAGGGCGCGCAGCTCGATCGTTCCCGTGCTCGGATCGACGGTGTTTCCGATGAAGTCGATCGCGCCCACGAACGGAAAACGGTCCTCGTCGGCTGATGTCCCCACCAGCGCCTGGACCGTGGCCCGGGGCGCCGTGTCCTCCGTGTCCCCCTCCCCGGCGCGCTGCCGGGCCCCCTCTACCTGCCGCAGTATTTCGAGCACGACCCACTCGGGCGCGTTGAAGAGCACGTGGATCGGCCGCACCCGGTTCACGGTCGTGAGGAGCGTCTGCTCACCGTATCCGACCAGGTTGCCCGGGTCTACGAGTCGCCGGCCCACCTGTCCGGCGATCGGGCTTCGTACCTGGGTGTATTCGTAGTCGAGCTGGGCACGCGACAGTCGAGCCCGGGCTCCGAGGACCCCGGCAACGGCCGCGTCCCGCTCCGCCTGCGCCCGGTCCAGGTCCTGTTTGCTGACGGCGTTCGTCTCGATCGCGATCCGGATCCGGTCCAGATTGGATTCCTTCAGCGCGGAATCCGCGATCGCCGCTCGCAGCATCGCCTGCGCTTCGTCCCGCGCGGCGCGGTACTGCTCCGGTTCGATCACGAACAGCACCTGGCCCTCTTCGACGATCTCGGAGGGCCGGAAGCTCTGCCGCTCGAGCACGCCTCCGACCCGGGCGCGGATTTCGACCGATTCGACCGCTCGGGTCGTTCCGGTGAAGTCCACGAATGGCTGTACCGGCCGCACGACCGGTTGCGAGACCGTGACCTCCGGGGCCTGCCGGACGGGACCGTCGTCCCCGCTGCAGCCCGACAACAGAATCGATGCCCCCGCCAGGATGACCAGGAAGGAGTCGCGAAGATCCATGACGCTGCCCGCCTTGTCGTTGGAAGAGTGCAAGGACCCGAATTCGAGACTCATCGATCGCCTCCCGCCCGCGGGGGCGGCGCTTCTCCCGTGGCGGCCGCTGCCGTCGCCCCCGGCCGCCCCGGCGCCCAGCCGCCGCCGAGGGCGCGGTTGAGCGTGATCAGGTTGTTCACGACCTCGCCGGCGCTTTCGGCCAGCTCGTCCTGCTGCCGGAACAACGACCGCTGTGCGTCGAGGAAATTCTGAAAGTTGGTCAGGCCGGACAGGTACTGCGTCTCGACCAGGTCTACGGCTCGCCGGGAAGCGTTTACCGCCTCCAGCAATCGGTCTCTTCGGACCTTTTCCTGTCCATACGCCACGAGGGCGTTCTGAACCTCTTCGAGCGCCGCCAGCACGGTCAGCTCGTAAGCGGCCAGGGCCTGCTGCGTCCGCGCCTCCTCGGCCCGGATCTGGTTGCGGATCTTGCCGCCGGTGAAGATCGGCCAGCGGATCTGCGGAACGATGCTCCAGAACAGGCTGCTTCCTTCCGAGAGATCTTCAAAGTCCAGCGCCTCGAGCCCGACGCTCCCACCGAGCGAGAGGGTCGGGTACAGGTCCGCCGTGGCGATCCCGATCCTCGCCGTCTGCGAGGCGAGAAGCCGTTCGGACTGCCGGATGTCGGGCCGCCGGCGCAACAGGTCGGCCGGAATGCCGTA
>JARRPS010000141.1:0-5688 GCA_037382625.1 Gemmatimonadota bacterium
GGTGAACCCCGCGAACAAGCGGAAATACACGATCATCGTCGTAGGTACTGGCCTCGCGGGAGGCGCCGCCGCGGCGACCCTGGGAGAGCTGGGATACAACGTCCTCTGCTTCACCTATAACGACAGCGCCCGGCGTGCGCACAGCATCGCGGCGCAGGGTGGTATCAACGCCGCCAAGAACTATCAGGGAGACGGAGACAGCGTCTTCCGGTTGTTCTACGACACGGTGAAGGGCGGAGATTTCCGCTCGCGGGAGGCGAACGTCTACCGGCTGGCGGAGGTGAGCAACGAGATCATCGACCAGTGTGTCGCCTCGGGGGTCCCGTTCGCCCGCGAATACGGCGGCCTTCTCGACAACCGCTCGTTCGGCGGTGCGCAGGTGTCGCGCACCTTCTACGCCCGCGGTCAGACCGGTCAGCAGCTGCTCCTCGGAGCGTACCAGTCCCTGATGCGACAGGTGCACGCCGGCACGGTGAAGCTCTTCACCGAGCACGAGATGCTGGACGTGATCCTGGTGGACGGGGTCGCCCGTGGAATCGTCACCCGGAACCTGCGCACGGGCGAGATACAGCCGTGGCTGGGCGATGCCGTCGCTCTCGGTACGGGTGGCTATTCGAACGTGTATTACCTGTCCACGAACGCGATGAAGTGCAACGCCACGGCCGCGTGGCGCGCCTACAAGCGGGGCGCGGGGTTCGCGAATCCCTGCTTCACGCAGATTCACCCCACCTGCATCCCCGTGGCGGGAGAGTACCAGTCCAAGCTCACCCTGATGAGCGAGTCGCTTCGGAATGACGGTCGGATCTGGGTGCCGGTAGATCCGGATGAAGCCCGTCCCGCGGGAGAGATCCCCGATGACGAGCGTGACTACTACCTCGAGCGCATGTATCCGGCGTTCGGGAACCTCGTTCCGCGCGACCTCGCGTCCCGACGTGCCAAGGACATGTGCGACCAGGGCAAGGGAGTCGGTGAAACCAAGCTCGGGGTCTATCTGGATTTCCGCGACGCCATCGAGAGGCTCGGCAAGGAGACGATCGAGGCCCGGTACGGGAATCTGTTCGAAATGTACGAGCGGATCACCGGCGAGAACCCCTACAAGGTTCCGATGCGGATCTTCCCCGCGCCGCACTACACGATGGGCGGCCTGTGGGTGGACTACAACCTGATGTCCACGGTGCCGGGTCTGTACGCGATCGGTGAGGCGAACTTCTCCGACCACGGGGCGAATCGGCTCGGCGCCAGCGCCCTGATGCAGGGCCTGGCCGACGGATACTTCGTGCTGCCTTACACGATCGGTGACTGGATCGGCGGTGAACGACCGACGCCCGTGCCGGCGGATCACCCGGACGTGAAGCGCACGGTGGAAGAGGTGCAGACCCGCGTGGACCGCCTTCTCGCTCTGGACGGCAAGCGGACCGTGGATGACATCCACCGCGAGCTCGGCCGGATCATGTGGAACGAGTGCGGCATGAGTCGGGATGCCGCCGGCCTCGAGAAAGCGATCGAGCGGATCCCCGAGCTCCGCGAGGAATTCTGGGAGAATGCGGCCGTCGTCGGAAGCGGAGACACGATCAACCAGGTGCTCGAGCGGGCCGGCAGGGTCGCGGACTTCCTGGAACTCGGCGAGCTGATGTGCCGCGACGCGCTCGCCCGGGAGGAGTCCTGCGGCGGTCATTTCCGGCTGGAGCATCAGACTCCGGAAGGCGAGGCGAAGCGGGACGACGAGAACTTCCAGCACGTCACCGTGTGGGAATACAAGGGGGACTCGACGGCTCCGGCCGAACACCGGGAGCCCCTCGAGTTCGAATACGTTCCCCCTACTCAGCGGAGCTACAAGTAATGGCCACGAGCACGATGAAGCTGAAGCTCCACGTCTGGCGTCAGGAGTCCCCCGCGGCCCGCGGCGGCTTCGTGACCTACGAGGCCGACGCGAACGAGCATATGTCGTTCCTCGAAATGCTGGACGTGCTCAACGAGAGGCTCGAGTCGCGCGGTGAAGAACCGATCGTTTTCGATCACGACTGCCGCGAGGGGATCTGCGGGACCTGCGGCATGGTGATCAACGGCCGGCCGCACGGCCCCTGGGAGCGCACGACCGTGTGTCAGCTCCACATGCGCGAATACCGCGACGGCGATCAGATCTGGATCGAGCCTTGGCGCGCGAAGGGGTTCCCGGTCGTCAAGGACCTGTTCGTCGATCGGAGCGCGTTCGACAGGATTCTGCAGGCGGGTGGGTTCATCTCCGCCAACTCCGGCGGTGCGCCGGACGCGAACGCCATTCCCGTGAAGCACGACGCCGCGGAGGCGTCGATGGACGCGGCCGCCTGTATCGGTTGTGGGGCCTGCGTCGCCGCCTGCCCGAACGCCTCCGCCATGCTGTTCACGGGTGCGAAGATCGCGCACCTGAACCGGCTGCCGCAGGGCCAGCCCGAGCGCTACGATCGGGCACTCGACATGATTCTGCAGATGGAGGCGGAGGCGTTCGGCAGCTGCACCAACCACGGCGCTTGCGCCGAGGCGTGCCCGAAGGGGATCGAGCTGGATGTCATCGCGATGCTGAACCGGGATTACCTCGCGGCGGTCGTGAAAGCTGGCTGAGTCCGGCCGGGACGTGAGCCTCCTCGTCTGGATCGCGCTCGGCGGTGCGCTCGGTGCGCTCGCCCGGTATGGTCTGGCGGGATGGGTACAGGACGGCACGGCCGGGACCTTCCCGTGGGGGACACTGGTGGTGAACGTGCTCGGGTGTTTCCTGCTCGGCTTCGCGTTCCGCCTTCTCCAGCTCTCCGCTCTTCCACCGGCCCTCCGGGGCGCCGTGACGGTCGGGTTTCTCGGGGCGTTCACCACCTTCAGCACCTTCAGTCTCGAAGCGGTAGGGCTTCTCCAGGAAGAGCGTTGGGCCCGGGCGGTCGGATACGTCGGGGGCAGCGTGGCGCTCGGTCTGGCCGCCCTGGTCGCCGGACTGTGGTTCGCGGCCGCCCTGCATCGGCCGGGCGGCGTGCCATGACGGGAGGGTCGGGATGACGATGGAGTTCGCGGGGGAGCGCACTCTGATGCGGGTGTTCATCGGTGAGAGCGATCGATGTCGTTCGGGAAGGCACCGGGGGAAACCCCTTTACGAGGGTATTCTGCTGACCCTACGGGAACGGGGTTTCGCCGGGGCCACCGTGACGCGCGGAATCGCGGGATTCGGGGCCAGCGCCAGGATTCACACGGCGAAGGTGCTGCGGCTTTCGCTCGATCTTCCGATCATCGTCGAGGTCGTCGAGGCGGAGGAGCGAATCCAGGAGGTGCTTCCGGAGCTCGACGGAATGATCGGTGGCGGACTGATCACGCTCGAGAAGGCGCGGGTCGTTCTGTACAGGCCCGCGACCGAAGGCGAGGAGGGAGTCTGAACCGATGCCGCGGGAGAGTGCGTAGATGAGATCGCTGACGGTGGCGATGCGGGAGGCCGCGGCGCCGATCTGGAATGCGCAGCTCGAGCATCCCTTCGTCCGCGGGATCGCCGACGGCAGTCTGGAGCCCGCGGTGTTCGAGCGCTGGGTCCGTCAGGACTACCTGTACCTCGTCGAGTACGCCCGGGTGTTCGCGTGGGCCGCGGCGAAGTCCGACCGACTCGACTCGATGGGCTGGTACGCGGGCGTGCTGGACCTGACCCTCAACACCGAGATGGGGCTGCACCGGGAGTATGCGGCACGGTTCGGGATCCGGGAGTCGGAGCTCGAGGCGGAGGAGATGTGGCCGACGACCCGCGCCTATACGGATTTTCTCGTGCGGACGGCCGCCGATGGAGACATGGCCGAGCTGCTGGCGGCGCTCCTTCCCTGCGCGTGGGGCTATGCCTGGCTCGGGGCGCGTTTGGCGGCAGGCGAGCAGCCCCCCGATCCGCGCTATGCGGAATGGATCGACCAGTATGCTTCCGACGAATTTCAGGCGGCGGCCGCATGGCTCCGCGAGGAGCTGGAGCGCGTGGCGGCCGGCGCAACGGAGCCGAAGAAGGAACGGCTGATAGACCTGTTCGTACTCTCGAGCCGATACGAACATCAGTTCTGGGAGATGTGCTGGACGGGAGATAGCTGGTAGGTCGTTTCGGGCGCGGCCGCGTAGCGGCGCCCCGAGGACCCGAGACGAGAGAGGTGCGTAATGGCCGGAGGAGGGACGAAGGCGGTGGTCGCAGCGATGATCGCCAATGCCATCATCGCGGTGGCGAAATTCACCGCTGCGGCGATCACGGGCAGTTCGGCGATGCTGTCGGAAGGAATCCACTCGGTAGCCGACACCGGGAACCAGGCGCTGCTCCTGCTCGGGAATCGTCGCAGCCACCGACCGCCCGATCGGCAGCATCCTTTCGGTTACGGACAGGAGCTGTACTTCTGGAGCCTGATCGTCGCCATGATCCTGTTCGGACTGGGGGGTGGATTCAGCATCTACGAGGGAATCGCGCACCTGAGCCATCCCGAGGTGCCGGGCGACCCGATCTGGATCTATTCCGTGCTCGGCGTCGCGTTCGTCGTGGAGGCCATCGCGCTGAAAGTCGCCCTCGGCGAGCTGGGCGGGAAGGGAAGCGGGCAGAGCCTGTGGTCTCGCGTGCGCGCGTGCAGCGATCCCCGGGTGTTCGTTCCGGTTGCGGAGGACTTCGCGGCGCTCGTCGGCGTCGTGGTCGCGTTTCTCGGTGTGTTCTTTGCCAGGGCCCTCGACCTCCCCGTGCTCGATGGTGCCGCTTCGATCGTGATCGGGATCATCCTCGCGCTGGTGGCGGTGTTTCTAGGTTATGAAACTAGGGCGCTTCTGGTGGGAGAGACGATCTCGGACGGCCTGCGCCGGGGCATCCGCTCGATCGTGGACGAGGACGACGCCGTACACGAGGTCGTGCGGATGGCGGGAGTGCACCTCGGGCCCGAGGAGATTCTCCTGAACCTGGGCGTGCACTTCCAGCCCGCCAACGAAGCCGAGGCAGTAGCCAAAGCCGTGGAGCGGATCGAAAAGAAGATCCGAGAACTGGATCCCCGGGTGACGCGCGTCTTCATCGAACCCGAAACCGCCGGGGACCGGGGCGGCCTGCAGGTGCCGTACTAGCCATCATTCCCCGGTGTTGACCGGCAACTCGACGCGGAAACGCACCACGCTCTGCACGTCGTACTCGTCTCTGACGGTGGCGAGCACCTCGCTGCGCGTGAAGATCGGGGCCGGATAGGGGCTGAACCCTTCGGGCGTCTTCACGGCGCCCAGGTAGCTTCCGTCTTCGTCGAACACGTCGTAAACGACCGGCTCGTGCCATTCGTTCGGAATCGCGTCGGCGTCTGTAGGATCGTAGTCCGGGTCCTCCCCGCGGACGCCCGGCTGCGACACCTGGAGCCAGACGGTGCCGTCCTCCCCCGCCTGAATGTCCCGGTAGGGCGGCTTCTGATCGGGAATCGGCGGTCCGTCCCAGCTCCAGGCCGGATCGGTCTGCCGCATGTCCCGGGTCGCGAGCGCTTCCTCTTCGCGCTTCTCCCCACCCGCTACCGGAACAGGTTCGTAGTCCTTGATGATCCGGACCGGCCCGTCCGGCTTCAGCAGCGTCACCTCGTAATCGGTGCTGATGCCGTGAATGAAGTATCCGTACGGGCTCAGCGCCGTGTCCTCCGAGGGGCTGAACGGGACACCGTTCACGGAGACGTTCATTCCGCCATCGCCGGTCTCCCGGCGTGC
>JARRPS010000142.1:0-6953 GCA_037382625.1 Gemmatimonadota bacterium
GGTCACGCGGAAATCGGCGCAGACGCCGTCGCTGCCCTTCCACTCGAGCGTCCCCTCGCTGGCCGCGTCCGGGTTCTCGAACCGCAGTACCGGCCGGTCGTCGATCGAGAGCTCGAACGAGCGACGGTCCTCGTTCGCGTCGATACCGGCGAGCATCACGAAGGTGATCGTCTCCGACGCGTCGAGGTCTTCCGGAACTGACGCCGTTTCCCACGCGATCGAGCGCGACTCGTCTTCCGAGCGTACCACCAGGCACCTGTCTACGCCGGGAACGGGTGCGTGGTACTCGATCTCCTCTCCGGAGAGCGCATGGGCGTAGCCCGGAACCGTATCGGACGGCAGCAGGATTCGCATCAGTCGGTCCGGAATCGATACACGGTCGTCGATCGGTACGTCTCGCCCGGGCGGAGCACGACCGTGGGAAAAGCCTCCCGGTTTGGAGAGTCCGGGAAGTGCTGGGTCTCGAGACACACTCCGGCTCTCGGCCGATACACGGCCCCGTCCTTTCCGGGGATCGCGCCGCTGAAGAAATTCCCGGAGTAGACCTGAATGCCCGGCTCGCTGGTCAGCACCTCCATCACCCGACCGCTCTGCGGGTCCCGGAGCCGCCCCGCGAGCCTGACGGACCCATCTCCCGTCCAGTCATCGAGCACGAAATTATGATCGTATCCTCCCGCGATGCGAAGCTGGTCGTCATCGGCATCGATCCTCGCTCCCAGGGTTGCCGGCGTCCGGAAATCGAACGGGGTGCTCTCGACGTGATGCAACTCACCGGTAGGTATGAGCGCCGGGTCCACGGGGGTGAAGCGGCTGGCGTGCAGCTGCAGCTCGTGGCCGAGGACCGATCCGGCGTCGTGACCCGCGAGATTCCAGTAGTCGTGATGCGTCAGATTGACGACCGTGGGCGCATCGGTTCTCGCCTCGTATTCGAACTTGAGCTCGTTTCCGTTCGTGAGCGAAATCGTGACGGTGGTCTCCAGCCGGCCCGGATATCCCTCTTCGCCATCTTCGCTGACGCGCGACAGAACTACACTGGCCCGCCCGGCACCCGGGACGTCGAAGGGACCGCCGGGGATCGGGCCCGAGACCGTCGTGAACGTCTTCCAGAGCTGCCTGTCGAAACCTTGAACTCCGCCGTGGAGGTGATTCGTGCCGTCATTGAGCGGAAGCTCGATCGGCGTCCCGTCCAGCTGGAACCGACCCCGATCGATCCGGTTCGCGAAGCGGCCGACGATCGCGCCGGTGTAGGCGCTGTCTTCCAGGTAGTCGGACAGCGAATCGTAGCCGAGCACGACGAATCGTAAACAGGGTCACCGAGTCCCCGGAGGCGGTGATTCCCCAGGGCTCGGACGAGATCGTGGGAGGTCCTCCCATGGCGGATTCACCCTGTCGTCGGGATTCGGCGCTTCGGCCAAGGTCGCGATCGCCGCCGCAGGCCGCGACGAAAGCGAGCGCCGTCAGGAAGATCCGAATCCCCCGACCCGGGAGTCGGACCACGTTCGTCGGCTCGTTCATGCGGAAACGTGCGCCGATCACCGCGCGGAAGCAACGAGACGGGTGCGGGCATGCCATCCGCTCTGTTAGATTGAACCGAATGACCGAGCCCCCTGCCCACCAGCGTTTCTTCGCCGAAATGAAACGGCGGAAGGTCTTTCGCTCCGCGGCCCTCTATGGAGCGGGAGCGTTCGCCGTCCTGCAGCTGGCGGATATCGTGTTTCCCGCTGTCGGGCTGCCCGAGAGCGCCATTACATGGCTGGTGGTGCTGTGCATCCTGGGTCTTCCCGTGGCCGTGATTCTCGCCTGGACCTTCGACATCACGGCCGATGGCATGCAACGGACGGGAATGGCGGAGACGGCGGAGCTCGAAGCGATCACGATGCAACCACGATCCCAGAGGTGGCCCGCCGGGGTGCTGGCGCTTCTCGGCATCGGGCTGCTGATGATCGGGAGCTGGTGGGTCGGGGTCCGGACATCGGACGGCGGAGGATCTTCCGATTCCGTTCCGGCCTCGAGCCCCGTACGATCGGCGGAGTCGGTCGAGTCCGTAGCCGTGCTTCCCTTCGTGAACATCGGCGGGAATCCTTCCGACGAGCCGTTCAGCGATGGACTGACCGAGGAGCTCGGAAACGCTCTGGCCCAGATCGAGGGACTCCAGGTCGCCGCGCGCAGCTCGGCCTTCGCGTTCAAGAACCGTGACGTGGGTGTCCGCGAGGTCGGCGAGGAGCTGGGCGTTGGATCGATCGTCGAAGGCAGCGTCCGAAGGTCCGGTGGAACGGTCCGCGTGTCCGCAACACTCAGCCGTACCTCGGACGGTTTCCGTCTCTGGTCGAACAGTTGGGAGCGCGAGCTTACCGCGGCGAACGTGTTTGCGATCCAGGATGAAATCACGGCCGATATCGCTCGTGCGCTCACGCGTGAGCTGAGACCGGGGGCCGCGACCGCCTTTTCGGCCCGCCGTACGGGCGATCTGGAAGCATATGATCTCTATCTGCTCGGCCGTCATCGCTGGGCGACCCGGGAGGTCGAGGCGATCCGCGAGGCGATCGGCTACTACGAGCAGGCGCTCGCCAGGGACTCCGGTTTCGCGCTCGCC
Organism: Gemmatimonadota bacterium; assembly: GCA_037382625.1. Classification (GTDB taxonomy): domain Bacteria; phylum Gemmatimonadota; class Gemmatimonadetes; order Palauibacterales; family Palauibacteraceae; genus Carthagonibacter. The sequence goes on from JARRPS010000142.1 coordinate 2,594, forward strand.
TGGGCCGGCCTGGCCGATGCATGGGGAGTGCTGCCGTTCTACGACCGCACCCTGACCGGCGCGGTCGCGTACCCGGAAGCGGTGTATGCCGCGGACCGCGCTCTGGCGCTGGAGCCCGATCTCGCCGAGTCGAACGCGTCACGCGGAATCATAGCGACCGAGTACGAGTTCGAACTCGAGCTCGGCGCCCGGCTGCTGGAGCGCGCGACCGAGCTGAACCCCAACTACTCGCAGGCCTATGCCTGGCAGTGCGAGACTCTGGCGATCAGCGGGGACGATGTACGTGCGCTCGAACATTGCCGGCAGGCGCTGGAACTGGATCCGATGGGCCTGATCCCGAATCTGCTCCTCGCCGTGCCGTTGGCGGGACTGGATCGGCGGGCGGAGGCGCTGGTGCAGATCGACCGGACACTCGACATGTATCCCGAGGTCACGCTGGCGCATTTCGTGAAGGCGGGTTTTCAGTTCGAAGCGGGCCGAAGTGCGGCGGCCGCCGCAGATATCGAAGCACTCGGCCGGATCGAGGGCTTTTCTGATCCGCCCGCCCTCGCAGCCGTGGCGGAATCGTGGCCGGGCGCCGAAGTGTCACCCGAGGCTCTGGTTGCGGTACGCCGCATGGAACGAGAGCTGGGCGGAGGTCTCTACTACCTCGCGGCGCTCTACGATTGGGCCGGTTCGGAGCCGGATGCGGTCCGGGTCGTCGCGGAGGCCGTCGAGGAGCGCAATCCGTGGCTCGGCATGGCAGCCGTGTTTCCGCAGTTCGACGGCCTGCGCCGAAATGAGGAATTCAAGGCGATCCTGGTCGAGCTGGGGCTCCCGAACGGAAACACCCTCTGGCGGGAAGAACTGGCGCCGACCGCCGGGCACTGACGGGTCGGTTCCCACTCGATACTTCCTGTCCCACAGTGAAAATCCGGACACCTCCGCACCAGATGATGATCAACCTAAGCTGATCGGGAATCGAGAGATATCTCTTCGGCACGCATCTCGCTCTTTCCGGCTCTACAGGCGCGTTCGTTCGCGCCAACTGGAATTGGAAAAGGAGCCGAAGATGTACGGAAGGTCATCTCTGAGACGCTCGACGGCCCTGTGCGCCGGCCTGCTGTTGATGTGGTCGAATGCGGGCCTCGCGCAGTCGACGCGGTCGGCGGAAGGCACCTGGTTCACGGCCGGAGGCACGGTCGGTTACAACACGGGACTCCAGCTTCTCGCCTTCGGGCGGGCGGGCGACTTCGCCGAGGGCCTTCCGGTGGACTTCCAGCTGGGGATCGGCTACACCTCCTCCGATGCAGGGGACCCCACGATGGCTCGTCGCGTGTTCATCAACAACGCGACCAACGGGATCCCGCGCGAGAGCGGACACAGCTGGGATTTCACGCTCGACGCCCTGATACCGGTGAGTCTGCTGAACCTCCCCCGAGCGTACGTGACGACCGGATTCCGGCACTCCCGATATACGGCGAACTTCGCCTACATCGGGGGGAACGAGGACTTCGACATCGTGAGCCGTCACTGGGGGATCGGAGCCGGACTCGGCAGCGATTTCGCGGTCAGCCCGCGAATGGATCTCATGTTCGGTCTCGGGCTCGACTACTACTTCTCGAGCACGCTGACAGGCCACGATACGGCATACAGCCCGGACGGGACGGCGGTGAATCCGCGCGAAGATTACGGGTACGGGGATGCCGATGCGGCGGTCGGCCAGCCGAAATTCCGGCCGCGGCTCGCCACCGGCCTGCAGTACCACTTCTGATCGGCGGCCGGATTCCCGACCGGAGCCCCCGGGACTCGCTCAGAACCGCCGGAGGAGAGCCAGGTTCCCGTTGACCACGGAGATGGCGATCGGGGGACCGCCGGCCCCGATCGTGCCCGACCAGACACCGGGAGCGGTCTCCGTGATCTCGAAGTCGGACACGACCGAGCCGCTCACGACCGTGCCGCTGAAGCTGGCGCCGACCGTCTCCGGCAGTCGCGCAGCCGCGGCGCCATTGACGGTGGCCAGGCTCCAGGGCCCGGGAAGTACCGCTCCCTCGAGCGTGGCATCGATCGACCCGTTCACCGTCGCGATCGTGAGAAGGGAAGTGGTCGTCGCCTCCACGTTGCCGTTCACCGTGACGAGGTTCGCCGGTCGTTCCAGCCCGAGAACGGCGATGTCTCCATTCACGGTGACGGACGTGCATTCCACGTCGGCCGGAATCTGCACGACGAAATCGACCGTGACCGGTGAGTCCGCACTCTGGCTCCCGCCATCCGGATCGCAGCGGTTCTGAGGTTCGCCGGGAACATCGGGATAGATGGCGCAGATCGTCACCCCGCCGGCGTGCGTGACGACCTGGATGTCTACCGAGGAGGCATCTCCGGCGTTGGCCCGCACCTGAGCCGTGACCGTCGCCGTCCTGCCGGATACTGCCGTGGCCGTGATCGAGCCGTTCACACCGCGCACGTCGAGTCGGTCGCCGGCTTCGATCGTGCCGGACCAGTCGAAGGAGGGCTGGACGGGGCCCGTCGGAGTGTCGTCGTCGCCGCAGCCGGTGACGAAGAGAACCGTGGTGAGGAGAAGAAGAAGCGCACGGCACCGAGGTCGGGCCAGGGCAAAGCGAAGCGAGAGTGTCACGACCGTCTCTCCATCCGTGGCTTCATTTCCGGCTTGCCAGCCGCCGCAGTCACTCCCGGTTTCGAACTCGCGGTGGAGGGTGAAGTTCCCCCGAGGATCGCGTTCTTGCCGCTTCTGCGCGCTGTCGGGATCTTGCGGGCACTCTGCGCCACAGCCATTCCGCCCCTCTGGAGGAAATGTGTCACGCCCGTTCGCCCGCATGCCAGTTCTCCTGGTGGCTTCCATGCTCTTCACCGCCGGGACTCTCGCCGCGCAGGAGGCCGACCCCGAGCCGGAACTGACCCGGCTGCTGCGCTTTCCGGACATCCATGGGGACCGGATCGCGTTCGTCTATGCCGGAGACATCTGGATCGTGCCTGCTTCCGGCGGGACGGCCCGCCGTCTGACGTCGCACGAGGGACTCGAGCTGTATCCGAAGTTTTCGCCTGACGGCAGGTGGATCGCCTTCTCGGCCGAATACGACGGCACGCGGCAGGTTTACGTGATGCCCACCGAGGGCGGTACGCCGACACAGTTGACGTTCTACAACGATGTGGGCCCGATGCCGCCGCGCGGCGGAACCGACTACCGGATCTACGGCTGGACGCCGGACGGGTCGCATGTCGTGTTTCGGGCCAATCGCCTTCCGCAGGGTGTCCGCCTCGGGCGTCCCTACATGGTGCCGGTCCGTGGAGGTCTCGAGACGCCGCTGCCGGTTCCCGAAAGCGGCGGAGCCGACCTGTCTCCGGATGGGCGCCTGCTCGCGTTCACCCCGAAGGACCGGGAGTTCCGAACCTGGAAGCGTTATCGCGGCGGACGGGCTCAGGACATCTGGGTATTCGACCTGGAGGAGCTGTCCGCCCGGCAGATCACGGAGATTCCGGCAACGGACAACCAGCCCGTGTGGGTCGATGAGACGATCTACTTCACCTCCGATCGGGACTGGAAGCTCAACCTTTACGCCGTGAGCCCGGAAGGAGGTGAGGCCCGCAAAGTCACATTTCACGAGGAGTACGACGTTCTGTGGCCGAGCGGAGGCCCCGGCGGCGTGGTGTACGAGAATGGCGGTTGGATCTGGCACTTCGATCCTGCCGAGGAGCGGACGGCCCGCGTGCCGATCCGCGTGGCGGGGGACCTGCCGCATACGCGACCGCAGTTGATCGACGTCTCGGATGGGATCCAATCTGCCGCGATCGGTCCCTCCGGCGCCCGAGCCGTGTTCGAGGCCCGGGGTGAGCTGTTCACCGTACCCGCCGAGCACGGTCAGGTGCGCAACATCACACGCTCGCAGGGCGTGCGCGAGATGGATCCGAGCTGGTCCCCCGACGGCCGATGGATCGCCTATCTGAGCGACAGGAGCGGCGAGTACGAGGTGTACGTACGGCCGCAGGACGGCTCGGGTGAAGAGCGGCGGATCACGAGGGACGGAGGTGTCTGGAAGTTCGCCCCGGTATGGTCGCCCGACTCCAGGCGGCTGGCGTTCGGCGACAAGGAGCAGCGATTGCTCGTCGCCGATGTCGAAAGCGGTCGTCTCACGGAGGTGGACAGGAGCGATCGGAACGACATCACCGATTTCGCCTGGTCGCCCGACTCGAATTGGATTGCGTATCGGAAGACCGCGGACACGAGGCTGTCGCAGATCTGGGCCTGGTCCCTCGAGAGCGAGAGGGCGAATCCGCTGACCGATCCGATGGTCGCCAGCTTCTCGCCCGCCTTCGATCCGGAGGGACGGTACCTCTATTTCCTGTCGAACCGCGACATGAACCT
>JARRPS010000143.1:0-5670 GCA_037382625.1 Gemmatimonadota bacterium
GTTGAAGCCCCAGTACTTCTGGTCCCCGGAGCCCCCGGCGCTGAACGCCCAGTTGTAGCGCGTGTTCGCGATCAGGGCGACCTCGGGTCGGCCCAGCGGCACGATGACGCCGAGCTCGGGGGCCCAGCCGAAGTGCCAGTTGTCGTCCTTGACCGAGCTGATCCCGATATCCACCCGTCGCTCGATCCAGTAGGTGCCGGCGTTGATGCCGGCGTACGGACGGATACCCCCCCGGGAACCGAAGTAGTAGTGGGCGTTGACCAGCAGCGGAACGGCGTTGAAATAGCGCAGCTGCGTGCCGCTGATGGCTGCGCCGGGCAGGTCCACGACTTCGTCGGTCTTCTCGTTGAGGACATTCCAGCTGCCCGAGAAGCCATACGAGAGGTTGCCGCCGCGATTCGGAACGTATCGCGCTTCGAGTCCGATGCCTCGGAAGCTGAAGTCATCGACGAACGAAACGTCGGAGTCCGAGCTTCCCGGCAGGCTGGAGGTAGCCGACATGTTGTAGGTGATGCCCCACCACCAGTCCTGTGCCTGCGCTTCGCCGCTGATGCCCACGAGCAGGGCTACCGAGGCGAGCGCTCTCCTGAGCAGTCTCATCATCTTCTCCAATCTCGGATATGCCCCGGCCCTACTGGACCATCAGATAGTCTTTGGACTGATCGAAGGCTTTGTCGATTCCGGACAGAGCCAGGTTCACGTTCGACTGTCCACTGCTCGACAGGACCGCGTTGACCGCACCGGTCCACACCGATGGGATCTGCTGGTCGGAATCGTCACGGCCATCGGGATGGAGCATATCGACGAACAGAGTGCCTTCGTTCCAGCTCGTCGTGCTCACGTAGCCCGGATACCAGCATCCGTACCCGGGGGGATACCATCCCCACCAGCCCCAGTAGCCGCCACACGGCCAGTAGGTGTAGGCGGTCCACTCGTTCACGGCGACCATCACGATCACGGCGACGTCCGGCAGGTTCGATTCCGTCACTTCCTCGGTCGGAATCCGCTGGTAACCCAGCGCATTCATGTTCCGGACGACCTGGTCCACGAACGCCGCGTCAAGCGCATGATCGTAGTCCAGGCGACTCTCGTCTTCGCAATTGATCGGGCCCTGCTCGGGCGGGTTCGGGACGTCGCACACCTCGACCACCGTGTCCGGAATGGCGTAGGTCCGCTGACCCCGGAAGTCGAAATCCTCGTTGTACGTCGTGAGCACGACCTGAGTCTCGGACACGTTCGAAATTTCGCCGGGATAGCAGGCCGTGAGCCCGCCGACGGCCAGCAGCGCCGCCACGGCGACCGGCCATCGACCGGACGACCCTCCGACCATCGTCAACCTCTGCCGCATTCTGACATCCTTCTCCGGCCGGCTGAAACCGCGACCGGCGGACTGAAAATCACGGGAGGCCGAGGGTGCCATCCCGTCGGGAGCCGACGAAGATAGCCGCCCCCGGTCGGAGGGCAACCGGGCGGCGAAGGCAGGCGCACGCTCGACGGCGGGGAGCGTGGGAGTGGTGCCGCAGCCGCACGTGGCCCGGGTGCAACAGAAGCTACGGAAACCGGAATGTCGACCGCGCGCAGCGGGCGAGATCGGTCAGATCGTCGACACGCGGTTCGGCGCATATCTCTGCGGTCTGCCGGTCCATAGCGGCAGGGGGCGAAACACCGGCGACCCCGTCGTATCAGGGGGCCGTCCGCATCTTGCAATCCCCGAAGACAGCGGGATCCGGAGGCCCCGGATCTCCCATGGTACGCCGTCGGAATGCCCGTGAGGGGGAGAGCGAATTGTTCACCGCGTTGCTGATGATCTTCGTCGCAGACCTGCTGATCTTCGTCCACGAGATCGGTCATCTGCTCGCGGCCCGTACACTCGGCATGCCCGCGACCTCGTTTTCCGTCGGCTTCGGACCGGCCCTCCTGAAGCGAACCTGGCGGGGCACCGAGTATCGGCTCGCCCTCATCCCCCTCGGCGGGTATGTGCGAATCGAGGGTATGAACGGCACCGACGAGGACAGGATCCGGTGGCCGAACGGATTCGCCTTCCAGCCGCTCTGGAAGCGCCTCGTCGTGATCGGAGCCGGCGTGACCGCCAACGCGCTGCTCGCGCTCGTTCTGTACAGCGCCGTCTCGGTAGCGGGAAAGTGGAGTGGGCCGGTCGATGCCCGGGTGGTCGAGGTCGATGAGACCATTCTACCGCCGACGGCGGGCTGGACCTCGATCCCGCCGGACCGGATGATCGAACAGGTGGACGATCGCCCCGTCTCCGACTGGAGCGAAATGGCGCTGGTCCTGCTGGGCCTCGAGGAAGGCTTCCACACTCTGGAGCTGGATGACGGCACCGGGCACCGTGTCTGGCTCCCGGGCTCCGAAGCCGCCAAGATCCAGCTTCTGGAGGCGCTCATCCCGGCCGTACCGGAACCGGTGGACCACGATTTCGGGGAAGGAGTCGCTGCCGGAGGACGGGAGGTCAGCCGAACCGCGAAACTGATCGCCGAAAGCGGGAAGCTTCTCGCCACCGGATCGATCGGAATCCGTCAGCTCAACGGACCGATCGAGCTGGCGCGAGTCAGCGAGCGGACACTTCGGATGAGCCTGAGTCAGTTTCTCGCGTTCGTCGCGTTTCTCTCCCTGAACCTCGCGATCCTGAACGCCCTTCCGATCCCGGTGCTGGACGGAGGCCACTTCGCCCTGCTCCTGGCGGAGGGGGTACGAGGCAGGCCCCTCCCTTCATCGATCCGGAGATACGGCACTCTCGCCGGAACGACCGTCGTCGTCTGCTTCATGACCGTCGCTCTCCTGAACGACCTGCTTCGCCTCTTCGGCCACTGAGGCCCGCCCACGGGCTTCCCTGCGACTTCCGTCGTGTTAGATTGCCGCGGCCCATGATTCGGGGCTGAAGGAGGCGGGACCGGTCCGTTCCGCCCGGTCACCAGAAACGGAAGGACGCAGCATGCACCGGATCCTCCGGCCGTTGACCCTGGCAGTCGCGGCCATCTTCGCTCTCGCCCCCGCCCCGTCCTTCGCGCAGGATGCGGATGCCGGCGAACTGACCCTGGACCGTCTCTTTTCGGCCGAGTTCCGGGGGGAATCGTTCGGCCCCGCCCGCTGGTTGGACGACGGTGATGCGTACACGACACTCGAGAGGTCCGACGACGGCCAGGGACGGGATCTGGTTCGATACAGCACCCGCTCCGGGGAGCGGTCGATCCTCATCCGCGGATCGAGTCTGATCCCGACCGGCGCGACGACGCCGATCGCGATCGAAGGCTACGAGTGGTCCCCCGACGGCGACAAGTTGCTGATCTACACCAACTCCCAGCGGGTCTGGCGCCGCAACACCAGGGGCGACTACTGGATTTACGACACGCGAACCGGCGCTCTTCGGCAGCTCGGCGGAGGCGCCGATCCGTCGTCGCTGATGTTCGCGAAATTCGATCCGACCGGCACGCGAGTCGCCTACCGTCGCGGCTACGATCTCTACGTCGAAGACCTGGCGACCGGCACGCTGACCCGGCTGACCGACGACGGCTCGCGGACGATCATCAACGGTACCTTCGACTGGGTATACGAGGAGGAGTTCGACGCCCGGGACGGATTCCGCTGGAGCCCGGACGGTCGCTGGATCGCCTACTGGCAACTGGACGCGGAGGGGATCGGCGAGTTTCTGATGATCAACAACACCGATTCTCTCTACTCGTACACGATTCCGGTGCAGTACCCGAAGGCGGGAGACATGAATTCCGCCGCACGAGTCGGCGTGGTCGCCTCCACGGGAGGAGAGACGCGCTGGTTCGACGTGCCCGGCGATCTCCGCGACAACTACATCCCGCGGATGGAATGGGCCGGCTCCTCTGATGCGATCGTCATTCAGCGGATGAACCGTCTGCAGAACACCAACACCGTGCTGCTCGGAGACGTGAACACCGGCTCGATGGTCCCGGTCAAGACGGAGCAGGACCGGGCGTGGGTCAACACGGTCGACGACTGGGAGTTCTACGATCGGGGCCTCGCCTTCATCTGGGAGAGCGAAAGCACGGGGTTCCGGCACCTTTACCGGGTAACGCGCGACGGAGGATCGACGCGACCGATCACCTTCGGCGGCTGGGACGTGATCGGCATCGACCTGGTGGACACGGAAAACGGCTGGATCTGGTTCCGAGCCTCACCGGCGAACGCCACCCAACGCTATCTGTACCGGGCGAGACTCGACGGGAGCAATCCGGCCCAGCGGGTCACGCCGGATGGACAGCCCGGCACTCACGGCTACAACATCTCCCCGAACGGCCAGTTCGCCTTTCACACCTGGTCGCAGTTCGGCATCCCGCCGATCACGGAGTTGATCAGCCTGCCGGACCACCAGACGATCCGGACGCTCGTGGACAACGCGGAGCTCAAGGCGGCCGTGGAAGCGCTGGACCGGGGCGAATACGAGTTCTTCAAGGTCAACGTCAACGGGGTCGAGCTGGACGGCTGGATGATGAAGCCCGTGGACCTGATTCCCGGCCGCCGGTACCCGATCCTGATGTACGGCTACACGGGTCCGGCCGGCACGACGGCCACCGACTCGTGGGGCGGCTTCAACTACCTCTGGCACCTGATGTTGACGCAGCAGGGCTATATCGTCGCCACCGTGGACAACCGCGGCACGCCGTCGCCCAAGGGACGCGATTTCCGGAAAGCGATTTACCGGAACTACGGCACGGTCGCCTCGGAAGACCAGGCGGCGGCGGTGCGCCAGATTCTGCGTGAGCGAAGCTACATCGACCCGGACCGGGTCGGCGCCTGGGGCTGGAGCGGCGGTGGGACGTACACGCTGAATCAGATGTTCCGCTATCCGGAGCTCTACAGTCTCGGGATGGCCGTCGCGCCGGTCACGCACGAGAAGTTCTACGACACGATCTACACCGAGCGCTACATGGGACTGCCGGACGAGAACGCCGCCGGATTCGAGGCCTCCGCTCCGCTCACGTACGCCAGCGGGCTCGAGGGCGACCTGCTCATCGTTCACGGCACGGGTGATGACAACGTGCACTACCAGAACACCGAAGTGCTGATCAACGAGCTGATCAAGCACAACAAGGCGTTCACGATGATGGCGTACCCGAACCGGTCACACGGGATCTTCGAGGGACAGGGAACGAGGCGTCACCTTCAGGAGCTGCTCACCCGGTTCCTGATGGAGAACATGCCGCCGGGCCCGATGTGAGGTTTCGGGTCCGGAGCGGGCCCGACTCGACATGAATCTGCCGGGTGGAGGGGGCCGGGTATCAGCCTCCTCCGCCCGCTTCCACCTGGTCCACCACGGCCCGTACCTGCGCGGTGATCGGCGCCGAGGGGTGCGAAGCCTCGAGCCGCTCGGCCATCTCCTTCAGCCCCGCCAGATTTCGCCTTCGCGCGTAGTGGTCCGCCAGAGCCGACAGGTAGTCCAGGTTCTCGGGCTCCAGATCCAGGGCGCCCCGGAACGCGGCTTCTGCCGCGTCGAGTCGTCCCAGCTGCTGCTCGGCGAGGGCGAGATTGAAAAAGACCCGCGAGCGACCCGGCGTCAGTTCCGTCGAGCGCCGCAGGAGCTCGGCCGCCTCCTCGATCCGACCGGCCTCGGCGCTCAGCAGCGCGAGACTGTAGACCGCCTCCGCGAAATAGGGGCTCGTCGCGAGTACATCTCGCACCAGC
>JARRPS010000144.1:0-6204 GCA_037382625.1 Gemmatimonadota bacterium
ACGTTGTTGCGGGCGTCTCCCATGTAACAGAAGGAAATGCCATCCGGCATCCGTCCGGTATGCTCCATCATCGTCATCACATCGGCCAGCACCTGCGTCGGGTGATACTCATCGGTGAGCCCGTTCCACACCGGAACGCCCGATCGCTCGGCCAGGGTCTCGACCCGCTCCTGTCCGAATCCTCGATACTCGATTCCGTCATACATCCGGCCCAGCACGCGTGCCGTATCGGCCACCGACTCCTTGTGCCCGATCTGAGAACCCGTCGGCCCCAGGTAGGTGACGTGAGCACCCTGGTCGTAGGCCGCGACCTCGAAGGCACAGCGCGTCCGCGTGGACGTCTTCTCGAAGATCAGAGCGATGTTGCGGCCCGACAGCCTTCGGATTTCCTTGCCATCCCGCTTCGCCTGCTTCAGTTCGAAGGAGAGTTCGAGGAGGTAATGGAGCTCCTCCGGGGTGAAGTCCATCAGCTTGAGGAAACTGCGTCCCTTGAGGTCCAAGCGTACCGCTCCGGAGTGTGGAAGGTGCATGCTCTGGTGGTGCCCGGCCGATCGGTCGGCCTGCGCCCCGGTCGGCCGGAATATAGCGGGTCGGGATGCGTGACGCGGCCCCTGTCCGCCTCTCGGTCAGGACCCGCTCGGCGAGGGGTTCGTGGCGACGCCCGGTTCGCTAGACTCCCTCCGTTCCCTCAGGCCCTGGATGATCACGTAGAACGCCGGGATCAGGAAGACGCCGCTCGCCGTGGCGATCAGCATACCGAACAGAACGGCGGTGCCCAGCGACACGCGACTCGCGGCACCCGCACCCGACGCGATGGCGAGCGGAATTACCCCGAGAATGAAGGAGAACGCAGTCATCAGGATCGGACGGAAGCGAAGCAACGCCGCGGTCTCGGCCGCCTCGATCACCGGCTTTCCCTCCTCCCTCTGCTGCTTGGCGAACTCGACGATGAGGATCGCCGTCTTGGCCGCGAGACCGATCAGCAGGACGAGTCCGATCTGCGTGTAGATGTTGTTGTCGAGCTGCCGGAGCCCCGTGCCCAGCATCGCCCCGAAGATCGCCATCGGCACCCCCATCAGAACCGCCAGCGGGATCAGCCAGCTCTCGTACTGCGCCGCCATGAACAGGAACACGAAAACGATCGCGAGACCGAAGATGATCGGGGCCAGGTTGCCGGCCGCGATCTGCTGATAGGTCACGCCGGACCACTGGTAGCCCATCTGGGCCGGCAGATACTCGGCGGCCAGACGCTCCATCTCGGCCACCGCCTGTCCGGAGGACTTCCCCGGGGCCGGTACGCCCGTGATCGAGGCCGCCGGGAACATGTTGAACCGGGTGATCACGCTCGGTCCCACGGTATCTCTCACCTGCGCCAGCGTGCCCATCGGGATCATGTCTCCTGCGGCGTTTCGTACCTCCAGTCGGTCGATGTCGGAGACCTTGGAACGAAACTGCTGATCTGCCTGCACCTGCACCCTCCAGGTCCGACCGAAGATGTTGAAGTCGTTGACGTAGGCCGAACCGAGGTTGGCCTGCAGCGTGCTGAACACGGTCTGCAGGGGCACGCCGTAGGTCTTCACCCGGTACCGATCGACGTCCACGAACAGCTGCGGGACGTTGGCGGTGAAATTCTGGTTGAGGCGCTCGACGACCGGACTCGCGTTACCCGCGGCGACCAGGTCGTTGGCGAAGGTCTGAAGCTGCTGCAGGCCCACACCGCCGCGATCCTGTAGCTCCATCGAGAAGCCCGTCGCGTTGCCGAGCCCGGTGATCGGCGGTGGCCCGAAGGCGAGCGCGCGGCCCTCCTGGATGGTGAACAGGTAGCGCTGGAGGTTTGCCATCAACTGCTCGACGTGTTCTTCCCTGCTCCGCTCCGACCAGTTCTCGAGCGTGGCGATGGCGGCGCCGAAGTTCGATCCCTGGACGTCATTGAGCATCGAGAAGCCCCCGATCGTGATGTAATTCGCCACGCCGGGCGTGTTCTCCAACGCCCGGTTCACCCGGTCGAGCACCGCCTCGGTGCGCTGCATGGACGCTCCGTCGGGCAATTCGACGTTGACGAAGAAGTACCCCTGGTCCTCGTCCGGGATGAATCCTGCGGGAACCATCCGAAAGCTCAGGAACATCGCCACCATGAGGCCTGCGAACCCGAGCAGGACCAGGCCGGTGCGGCGCACGAGCCCCCTCACCGCCGTCATGTATTTTCCCGTCGTGACCTCGAACAGGTCGTTGAACTTCGAGAAGAACCGGCCGCGCTTCTCGGGCGACGGGCGAAGCAGCATGCCGGCGAGCGCCGGGCTCAAGGTCAGCGCGTTGATCGAAGAAAACACGGTGGCGATCGAGATGGTGATCGCGAACTGCTGATACAGGCGGCCGGTCAGCCCCGGCATCAGGGCGGTCGGTACGAACACCGCGAGCAGCACCAGCGTCGTCGCGACGATGGCTCCGCCCACTTCTTCCATCGCCTTCGCCGTGGCGGCCTTCGTCTCCATGCCCTCCTCGTCGATCAGGCGCATGGTGTTCTCGACCACGACGATCGCATCGTCCACCACGATGCCGATCGCCAGAACCAGGCCGAACAGCGTCAGGTTGTTGATCGACATCCCGAACAGCTTCATCACGAAGAAGGTGCCGATCAGCGACACAGGAATCGTCACCGACGGAATGACCGTGGTCCGCCAGTCCTGGAGGAAAATGAACACCGAGAAAATGACGAGCAGGATCGCGATGATCAGTGTTCCGATGACCTCGTCGATCGAGGCTTCGATATACTCGGTGGAGTCGTAGGCGATGACGGCCTCGAGCCCCTCGGGAAAGCTCTGTTCGAGCTCGGCGACGGCGTCCCTGACGCCCTGTGCGACCGCGAGAGCGTTCGAGCCCGGCAGCTGGTAGACCGCGATCGCGACGCTCGGGGCACCTCCGAGTTGCACGTACCAGGAGTAGTCCTGAGCGCCGAGCTCCACCCGGGCCACGTCGCGAATCCGCACGAACTCGCCGGCCTGACCGGTCTTGACGATGATGTTCTCGAACTGCTCGACCGTCTCCAGCCGCCCCAGCGTCGTTATCGCATACTGGAAGTTCAGACCCTCGGGGTTCGGCGGCTGGCCGATCGCCCCCGCCGCCACCTGCACGTTCTGCTCCCGCAGGGCGTTCACCACTTCGTCCGTGGTCAGGTTGCGCGCCCGGAGCTTCTGCGGATCGATCCAGATCCGCATGCCGAAATCCTTGGCGCCCATTCCGACGACCTTCCCGACGCCGGGCACGCGGGCCAGCACGTCGTTGATCTGCGTGGTGGCGTAGTTGGAGATGAAGATGTCGTCGTACCGGCCGTCCGGTGAAATGAGGTTCACCATCAGGGTGATCTGCGTCGATTTCTTCTCGGTCTTCACCCCCTGCCTCTTCACCTCCTCTGGAAGCAGCGGCTCGGCGATCGAAACCCGGTTCTGCGTCAGCACGGCCGCCATGTCGGGATCGGTGCCGATATCGAACGAGACCGTGAGACTCATGCTGCCCACCGACGTGCTCTTCGACTGCATGTAGATCATGTTCTCCACGCCGTTCACTTCCTTCTCGATCGGCGTGGTGACCGTCTGCTCGACCACCTGGGCGTTGGCGCCCGGGAAATTCGTGCTCACCTCCACGGTGGGAGGGGTAATGTCGGGCATCGACTCGATGGGCAGCGTCGGGATCGAGATCGTGCCCAGAATGATGACGACGATCGAGATGACCAGCGCGAAGACCGGCCGGTAGATGAAGAAGCGGCTGAACATCGCCTACTCCTCCGCCCCGGCGGCGTCCCGTCGCTGCGCCATTTCCTCCTCGGTGCGCGGCGTGACCGGGAGACCGGGTCGGGCGCGAAGCAGTCCGTTCGATATGTACCTGTCGTCCGGCCCGAGGCCCTCCTCCACGGCGATCATGCCATCCGGCTGGAGCTGACCCAGCTTCACATAGCGCCGCTCCACGATGCCGTCCTCACCCACCAGGTACACGTACTTTCCACCCAGATCGGTGCCGACTCCCGTCTCATCGACGAGAAGGGCATCCGCAGATTCGACGGCCAGCAGTCGCACACGCACGAACAGGCCCGGGAACAGCTGCCGATCCTCGTTCTCGAACAGGGCGCGCAACTCGATCGTTCCCGTGCTCGGATCGACGGTGTTTCCGATGAAGTCGATCTTGCCCACGAACGGGAAACGATCCTCGTCGGCTGATGTCCCCACCAGCGCCTGGACCGTGGCCCGGGGTGCTGTATCCGCCGTGGCCTCCCCCCCGGCGCGTTCCCGGGCCCCCTCCTCTACCTGCCGCAGTATTTCGAGCACGACCCACTCGGGCGCGTTGAAGAGCACGTGGATCGGCTGCACCCGGTTCACGGTCGTGAGCAGCGTCTGCTCTCCGTATCCGACCAGGTTGCCCGGGTCTACGAGTCGCCGGCCCACCTGTCCGGCGATCGGGCTTCGCACCTGGGTGTATTCGTAGTCGAGCTGGGCACGCGAAAGCCGAGCCCGCGCTCCGAGGACCCCGGCAACGGCCGCGTCCCGCTCCGCCTGCGCCCGGTCCAGGTCCTGTTTGCTGACGGCGTTCGTCTCGATCGCGATCCGAATCCGGTCCAGATTGGACTCCTTCAGCGCGGAATCCGCGATCGCCGCCTGCAGCAACGCCTGCGCTTCATCGCGCGCGGCGCGGTACTGCTCCGGTTCGATCACGAACAGCACCTGGCCTTCTTCGACGATCTCGGAGGGCCGAAAGCTCTGCCGCTCGAGAACGCCTCCGACCCGTGCGCGGATTTCGACCGATTCGACCGCTCGGGTGGTTCCGGTGAAGTCCACGAATGGCCGTACCGGCCGCACGACCGGTTGCGAGACCGTGACCTCCGGGGCCTGCCGGACGGGACCGTCATCCCCACCGCAGCCCGACAACAGAATCGATGTCGCCGCCAGGATGACCAGGAGAGAGTCGGGAAATTCCATGACGCTGCCCGTCTTGTCGGTGGAAGAGTGCAAAGACCCGAAGTCGTGACTCATCGATCGCCTCCCGCCGGCGGAGGCGGCGCCTCTGCCGTGGCGGCCGCTGCCGTCGCGCCCGGCCGCCCCGGTGCCCAACCGCCGCCGAGGGCGCGGTTGAGCGTGATCAGGTTGTTCACGACCTCGCCGGCGCTTTCGGCCAGTTCGTCCTGCTGCCGAAACAACGACCGCTGCGCGTCTAGGAAATTCTGAAAGTTGGTCAGTCCGGACAGGTACTGCGTCTCGACCAGGTCCACGGCCCGCTGCGAGGCCTGAACGGCTTCGAGCAGCCTGTCGCGACGGACTTTCTCCTGTCCATACGCCACGAGGGCGTTCTGGACCTCTTCGAGCGCCGCCAGCACGGTCAGCTCGTAGGCGGCCAGGGCCTGCTGCGTCCGCGCCTCCTCGGCCCGGATCTGGTTGCGGATCTTGCCGCCGGTGAAGATCGGCCAGCTGATCTGCGGAACGATGCTCCAGAACAGGCTGTTTCCTTCCGAGAGATCTTCGAAGTCCAGCGCCTCGAGCCCGACGCTCCCACCGAGTGAGAGGGTCGGGTACAGGTCCGCCGTGGCGATCCCGATCCTCGCCGTCTGCGAGGCGAGAAGCCGTTCGGACTGCCGGATGTCGGGCCGCCGGCGCAACAGGTCGGCCGGAATGCCGTAGGAGCCTCGCCGAGCAGGACCGCCAGACGGTTCAACGCCGCCTCGAGGCCGATCTCGAGGCGCGGAATGGTCGACTCCGTCTGTGCGAGATTCTGTTCCGCCTGCGCGACATCCAGCCCGGAGGTCAGACCAGCGCGAAACCGATCCCTCGTAAGCTCGAGGCTGTACTGCTGGGACTGTACGTTCTGTCGCGCGAAATCGAGCCGGGTCTGGAAGGTCCGGGCATCGACGTACGCACTGCCGACTTCCGCATACAGGGTCACCAGAACGTCCCGGTAATCCTCGACCGAGGCCTGGAGCCGGGCGTCCGAGGCCTCTACGGTTCGGCGGATCCGCCCGAACAGGTCGATCTCCCAGCGCATGTCGAGCCCGAAGATCCAGGAATCGAACGGATCCGCGAGCAATGCACTCGAGGCCTCGTCTCCTCCCTCGTCGGGCGGGGTGGCCGACGCAGCTCCCTGGAGACCGTTCTCGCTGAGTTTCTGGTAGCTGTAGGCGCCGCCGAGAAAGATGTCCGGCCAGTACCCGCCCCTGGCGATGCC